>JBGTIS010000070.1:0-36344 GCA_041745535.1 Cyclobacteriaceae bacterium
CAGGATGATGATGATGATAATGATGGTATTTTAACCCTGAAAGAAGACATTAATAAAGATGGCAATGCGGCCAATGATGATACCGATGGAGATGATATTCCTGATTATCTGGATGCGGACGATGATAATGATGGAAAATTAACAAATAATGAATTCAACAGTAACGATCTCACTGCTGATGATTGCGACAATGATTTAACTCCCGACTACCTGGATCCGGATAATTGTGGGGTAGTACCTGACGAAGGGTTCTCTCCCAACAACGATGGTATCAGCGATGGCTGGCAAATCAAAGGAATTGAAGATTATCCTAATAACCAGGTAAAGGTGTTTAACCGGTGGGGAAATCTGGTGTATCAAACCAAGGGCTATAATAACAACGACAATGCCTGGATTGGTCAGGCAAATGGCAGGTTGCTGATTGGCGATAGTGATGTGCCCGATGGTACTTACTTTTATGTGGTTGACCTGGGTGATAACAGCAAACCACTCAGCGGATACATAGTTTTGAAACGATAATTTAATTCTGAACAGAAAAAAAAGAATTTCATGAACATAAAATTTCTACAGGCACTATTAACAGCGGCTATTTTGAGCATGGGGCAACAGGCCTTAAGCCAGCAGCAGGTTATGTTTACGCAGTATATGTTTAACGGACTGGCCATTAATCCGGCGTATGCGGGAAGTCATGAAGCAGTAAGTATGACCGCCCTCGGAAGGCAACAATGGGTGGGCATGGAGGGTGCGCCCAGTACCCAAACTTTTTCTGTCCATGCGCCCATCAAAGAAAAGAAAATAGCATTAGGATTTCTATTTTTACACGATAAAATCGGGATTACGGAACAAAACGGATTATATGCTTCCTATGCGTATCGGATTCAGTTTCCCAAAGGTGGAAAACTGGCCCTGGGCCTGCAAGCCGGAGCTACCAATTACGCGGCAAGCTTCAGCAAAGTTTCCCAAAGCGACCCCACTTTTATGGGGGGTGATGTGAATGAATTTCATCCTAACGTTGGATTTGGGGCTTATTACAGTACCAAACGGTTTTATGCCGGTTTGTCTTTGCCTCAAATGCTCAACACAGCTTTCGACTCCGACAATCCAGACTCGGATTCTAAAATGATCAGGCATTATTTTATTACAGCAGGCTATGTACTGGACCTGAACGAACATTTAAAACTGAAACCCAACCTGTTGGTAAAAGCTGTGGAAGGCGCACCGGTAGAATTTGATGTAAATCTGAGTTTACTCATCAATGAAATTTTCTGGGTTGGCGGTTCCTGGCGTTCGTTTGATTCATTTGATGCCATCTTCCAGTTTAATCTGAACAATCGGTTTCAGGTAGGTTATGCCTACGATTTTGCTACTACCACAGAACTTAGCCGGGTAAATGCCGGTTCGCATGAAATTATGCTGAACTACCGTATTCCCACTAAAAGAAATAAAATAATTACACCAAGGTATTTTTAATAAGACTAGCATTGAAAGTTATGAAGTTTGTTCAACTAATTTTCTGGGTAATACTGATTTGCCCTTACTTACTTTCCGCACAAAACAGATTCGTTAAATCAGGCGATAAGCAGTTTGAAAAAATGGCTTTTACCCGTGCGCTTTCATACTATCTGAAAGCCTACGAAAAAGATACTTCCCGGCAGGAGGTTGCATTGAAAATCGCTGAAAGTTTTATGAAGTTAAACGATCCTGTTAAGGCAGAAAGCTGGTATGCGAAAGGTATAGAGAATCCACGCAAAGCTTCGGCAGAGAACAAATTTCATTACGCTGAAGCATTGAGCAGTAACGGAAAGTATGAAGAGGCCAAAAAGTGGTACCTGATTTATAGTAAGGAAGTCGGTGATGAAGACCGAGTGAAGCACAAAATCAAAGGCATTGAAAACCAGCAGGCTTTTTACAAAAATGCCAATTTCGTAAAGATTGCTGAGGTGAGCTTTAACTCCCCACAAGCCGATTTTTCGCCGGCCTTTTATGATACAACGCTGGTATTCGTTTCGTCCCGCGACCTGCGGGAAGATGATTTCGCGTGGGACGATTCTCATTATCTTGATTTGTACCAGGTTAATAAAAACGGAAATATCATTGACAAATTTGACGATAAAATCAATTCTAAATTCCACGAAGGTCCTTTGGTATTTTTTAACCGAAACAATAAAATAATTTTTACCCGCAATAATTTCCTTAACAACAAATTTGGAAAAAGCAGCAAAGGGGTTAATAAATTAAAAATGTTTTATGCTGAAAAGCAACCCGATGGTAACTGGGGCGAACTTATCCCTTTGCCCTTTAACAGCGACGAATATTCGGTAGGGCATCCGGCAATCAGCATCGATGGTTCTGTGCTGTATTTTGCCAGCGATATGCCCGGAGGCCAGGGCGGTACTGACCTGTACAAAAGCGAATTTAAAGACGGGCAGTGGCAAAAGCCGGTTAATTTAGGTAGCCACATTAATACGGAAGGCGAAGAAATGTTTCCTTTCCTGTTAAACGATCAGGAGCTTTACTTCGCCAGTAATGGCCATGAAGGATTGGGTGGATTAGATCTGCAGGGTGTTAACCTCGGCAAAGGACCTGATGCAGAAATTGTAAATCTTGGAGCACCCATCAATACCAAACTGGATGATTTTGGCATGATCATTAATCAGGATGGGCGCTCCGGTTATTTTTCCAGCAACCGAGAAAATGGTACGGGTAACGACGATATTTACCAGTTCACCGCTACGAAATCGCTTTTAATTAGCCCAATGGTAAAAGGCATTGTAAAAGACAAACAGGACGGAACAGCCATCGCCAGGGCTAACGTTTCGTTATCCGATGAGAAAGGGAAAACTGTTGCCACGGTTCTCACTGAAAAAGACGGTAGTTTTTCTTTCCCGGTAGAATTACAGCGTAACTATACTTTGGTAGCGCGGCAGGAAAAATATTTTGATGAAAAAACCAGCTTTTCCACCGTTAGTACTCAGGAGCGAACAGAATGGGAGAGCAGCATCTTACTTTTAAAAGATTATGGTTTTTCTCTGGTAGGTCTCATCTCAGAAAACCATTCTAAAGCGCCAATAAAAGACGTAAAAATTGAAGTGATTGATAACATGACGGGCGAAAAAGTAATGGAAGGCGTTACCGATGGCTCAGGTACGTTCCGGTATCCTATTACCAACAAAAAACTAAATGATAGAATCAGCTACCAGATCAAACTGAGCAAAGAAGGATATCTGGGCAAATCGGCTGTTTTTAATGATAAACTTGCTCAACCAGGCGAAATCAGTCTTCATAAGGTATTAAATATCAATCTGGATAAAATTGATGTAGGTACCGATATTGGCAAACTCATCGATGTGCAGCCTATTTATTTTGACCTGGGCAAATCCACTATCAGACCCGATGCGGCTTTGGAATTGGATAAAATTGTCAAGATTATGCGGGAAAATCCCAGTATACAAATTGAGCTGGGTTCTCATACCGATGCCAGGGGAAGTGCGGCTTCTAACATGTCGTTATCCGACAAAAGAGCAAAAGCTTCTGCCAAATATGTGATTTCGAAAGGTGTTAACGAAAACCGAATTATTGGAAAAGGTTATGGCGAATCTCTGATTATTAACCGTTGTGCCGATGGCATAAAATGTTCGGAACCAGAGCATCAGGAAAACAGAAGAACTGAATTTAAAATCACGAAACTTTGATTTTAGGAATAAATACAATACGTTAATTTATGTGCTTAATTCCTGGGGTTCAGACACGCGGTTAGGAATTATGATTACAAACTTAGTTCCTTTTCCGCAAATAGATTCCAGTACAATTTTGCCATTTAACTTGGCCACAGCTTCTTTGGCAATGTATAAACCCAAACCGGCACCTTCACTTATTTCAGAACCCCGGTAAAACATTTCAAATATTTTTGAAAGATTTTTATTGTCAATTCCAATGCCATTGTCCTTTATGGTAATAGACATTGTTTTTGAGACATTCACCTCAATATCAATGAAGCTCAGCGTTTTATGAGTATCCCGATACCGGATGGCATTTGAAATCAGGTTAACCCAAACCTGCCTGATCATTTGATAGTCTGCTTCGGCAATTTTGAGCGGCCCTAATTTCAGATGTATAACTCTGTCCTTTTCCTGTGCCAGTAGTTCATCAGAAACATCTTTTGCCATTTCATGCATGTTAACAGTTGTTTTCTCCATTCCTTTGCGGCCCATGCGGGAGAATTCCAGCAGATCATCTATCAAATTCCTCATTTTCAGCGCACTGTTAATAATAATGTCAAGCACTTCATTGCCGGCCGTGTCCAGTTTATCGCCATGATCTTCCTGTACAATATTGGCATATCCGGTAATATGTCGCAATGGAGCTCTCAAGTCATGAGAAACGGAATAAGAAAAAGCTTCCAGCTCTTTATTAGCCAATTCCAATTGTGTAGTACGTTCTATAACACGCTGCTCTAACTCGTTATTCAGGCGCTGGATATCAAATTCTGCCTGCTTTTGTTCTGTAATGTCGATGTTCATGCCCACCCAACCATAAATTTTGTCGTTGCGTAAGGGTACAGCGCGGACAATGTGCCAACGCCACTCTCTGTTGATGTCTTTCACACGGTATTCTGTGGTAAATAAAACATCTTCCTTAATGACCGCTTGCCACTCTTTTACTACCCGGTGTTTGTCTTCAGGGTGGAGTAGTTCCAGCCATCCTTCACGCCTCCATTGTTCATTTGTCTGACCAGTAAAAGCTCCCCAGGTGGAGGAAGCTTCAATCGTACCATCAGCTTTCGCGAAGAGATATTCACCGACCCATTGATTTTTATTGCTATTAATAAAATGATGAATTGATGTGACTATTCTCTCTCGATCATCAGGGTGAATGCGCTCTTCCCACCAGTTACTGTCGCCTATTATTTCATTAGTATTATAACCAAACATCAAACTTGACCCATCGTTCCGCCAAACAGAGTTAGTTTCAAAACACCAATCATATATCGCGTCATTAGTGGCATTCACAATCCGTTCGAAACGTTGCTCACTTTCTATTAAAACCTTTTCGGCTAATTTGCGCTGGGTGATATCACGGTTTGAAGAAACCACACCAATTCTTTGTCCATTGCTGCCTTTAATTAATGAAACAGAGGAATGCACCTGAATGTGCTCACCATTTTTGTTTTTTTTGGGATATTTCACCCTGCCAGTGACCTTGTGTTAGCAATTGATTAAACATTTTGCGCCGCTTATCGTCATCAATATCAGACTTTAGTATTTCCAATCCTGATCGGCCTGCACAAGTTCAACTGGCCTTTGTCGTACAATTTTTTCCAGTGCATCCGGACTTTTAAATTCCAGGGCTTTTGGCATCACTTTTACAAGTGCCACCACTGTTCCTAATGATATACCCGCTGTAATAAATCATATAAAGACACTTAACTGGTAAGCTGGCCACCAGAACATGACAGCATCCATTAAATGGGTAAGGCCACAGGCCAGAATAAAACCAATAAAAAGTATAAACAAATTCCTGAAGGGCATACTGCTTTTTCTTCTATAAAAACAGAGCAAAAGGATAGCGGGTATGGAAAAGTAAGCCGCCCAAATGAGTACATCTGAAATAATATACAGCCATGTGTAAAAAGGTGCTCAATCCAGATGTTGCCCATTGATAGTCGAGTTTTGTGTATCTGGTTTTACCTGAAAAAAACTTTCTGCCCGGTGTATAATCCGCGGTGGTTGAACTTCGCCATTTTGGGCGTTTAGTTTAAGAGAAATATTGTTGATTGTATTAGTATTGTGGCTGAAGCTTTTTTCTATATAACTCACTATTAAGTACCCGGTAGACAATAGAATACTTATTATGAGTAAATACTTCATTTAAGGGGGTCATTAAAAATAACAAGCACTAAATAAAAATTAAAAAACTTACATAGGCAGCTGAAAATGCTATTAGTAAAGTGATATAGTGAAAAAGTTATTCGAAAAAAATAGGTGTAAATCTGTAAATGAGGCAGTTATAATAAAACAGAAAAGGTTTTGGTATAGTTTTTTTGAAAAAAAAGTGATGCGGGAACTCTTTTTCCGCATCACTCAAATACGGTGTGTTTTTAGTTTCAATAGATGCGACTACTCATCTTTTTCTGGTGCTAGTGCCTCGATATCTTCACCGCCTATTTCTTTCCAGATCAAAGCACTGGCGCCAAGAATAGCCGCGTTTTTACCTTCCAGCGCAGAAGGTAAAATTTTAACTTTGTTTCTGAAAACCTGGAACATATATTCTTCCATGTATTTTTTGGTAGGCTTGAAAAGCAAATCACCGGCTTTGGCCAGTCCGCCCAGCATGAAAATAGCTTCAGGGCTAAAAATAGCTACCATATCCGATAGTTTTTGCCCTAATATCCGGCTGGTTTCTTCGAATGCCGCTAACGCTATTTTGTCGCCTTTTCTGGCTAACTCATTAATGGTTTCGGCACTTAGCTGGTTGTAAGAGATGTCACGCAAAGGGCTTTCATCGGTCATTTCGGCCAGCAGCCGGAAAATATTTCGTTTGATACCGGTAGCCGACACATAACTTTCCAGGCAACCCTTACGGCCCAGTCCGCAAATTCTGCCTTCCTCCACATTATGCAGAATATGCCCCATTTCACCGGCAAAGCCATCATGGCCATATACCAGTTCGCCATTGGCTACAAATCCGCTGCCCAAACCAGTTCCCAGGGTAACCAGAATAAAATCTTTCATTCCTTTGGCACCGCCATAAATCATTTCTCCAATTGCTGCCGCGTTGGCGTCGTTGGTCATGGCCATAGGCACATTGTAGAACTCTTTGAACAATTTCACCAGCGGCACCACACCACGAAAACTGAGGTTGGGCGCGTATTCAATCGTACCGGTGAAATAATTACCATTGGGGGCGCCTATACCTACGCCCACAATATTCAGTTCTTCCTTAGATTTGCTCCGAAGAATTTCTATTTCGTCGCGCAGGTATTTCAGATAAGCCGCGATATCGCCGGGAGGTGTATGCGTGGTAAGGACGGAATGATCGCCATAATCATTGCCATCTTTATCAACAAAACCAAATTTTGTATTCGTTCCCCCAATATCAATCCCTAAAGCTACGTCTATCATATCTTACTTTATTAAATCAGATGCATGAAATATTACTTAATAAAGCGGTTGATCATACTTTCGTATAATTCTATTTTACCGCTTATCTGTTTGGGTTCTCCATTTTTCACGGCCAGATTTCTCAAAGCTTCCAGAGAAAGCGAACCCGCCTCAAAAGCAGCGCCGTCACCCTGATCAAACGAAGCATATCGGTCTTTTTTCATTTGTGTAAAGCTTGAGTTATCTTTGATATCCTGGGCAATCAGCAACCCTCTGGCAAAAGTATCCATTCCCGCGATATGCGCGATAAACAGATCTTCCATATCGGTAGAAGTTCGTCGGGGTTTTGCGTCAAAGTTTAGTCCGCCCGGCGCGATGCCGCCTTTTTCCAGTACAATCAGCATGGCTTCGATGGTGTCGTACAAATCAGTTGGGAAGTAGTCGGTATCCCACCCGTTCTGGTAATCGCCGCGGTTGGCATCCATGCTGCCCAGCATATCGGCATCAGCAGCGGTTTGCAGTTCATGGCCCAGCGTATGGCCGGCCAAAGTGGCATGGTTGGTTTCTACATTCAGTTTAAAATCGTCGGCCAGTCCCTGCGCCTGTAAAAACCCGATTACCGTGGCGGCATCAAAATCGTACTGGTGCTTGCTGGGTTCGGCAGGTTTTGGTTCAATCAGGTACACACCTTTGAACCCAATCTGACGGCCATAGTCGCGGGCTTTTCTTAAAAACTCGCCCATGTGGTCCAATTCCCGTTTCATGTTGGTATTGATGAGCGAAGCATATCCTTCTCTGCCTCCCCAGAACACATAGTTCTCTCCACCCAGTTCTACGGTAGCCTCCAGCGCTGCTTTTACCTGCGCGGCCGCATGGCACACCACCGCAAAATCAGGATTGGTAGAGGCCCCGTTCATGTATTTTGGATTAGAAAACAGGTTGGCGGTTCCCCATAATAATTTTACACCCGTATCTTTCTGGTATCCTTTCGCCATATTCACCAGCTCTTTCAGATTTTTTTCCGATTGTTCTACCGAATCGCCTTCGGGCGCCATGTCCACATCATGGAAACAGTAATACGGGGCACCAATTTTAGTGATGAACTCAAAAGCAGCTTCCAGTTTGTATTTGGCATCGTCGAGCGGATTGGTACCTTTGTCCCAGGGGAAAATACGGGTTCCCGGACCGAACGGGTCGGCACCGGAGTTGCAGAAAGAGTGCCAGTAGGCAATGGCAAAACGCAGGTGATCTTTCATGGATTTTCCTGCCACCATTTTACTTTCGTCGTAAAATTTAAAGGCCAGGGGATTGTCCGATTCGCGTCCTTCGTGTTTAATTTTTTCGATTTTCGGGAAATACTTGGTATTACTCATGTTTTAGATGTTTTTGTAAAAGGTTAAACCAACGATTATAAGCTTCACTGTAAGCTGTTTGTAATTTAGGATCAGGATCGATCGTCTGAACTTTTTTGAGTCCGGAAAATGCTTCCTGAAAATCAGAAAATAGGCCGGCACCTACGCCAGCGCCCCGAGCTGCCCCTTGTGCGCCATCGGTATTATATAATTCTACCACCGAACCGGTAGTATTGGCAAAAGCCTCCCTGAATACCGGACTCAGGAACATATTGGCTGAACCTGCCCTTACTTTACTAATGTTCAGGCCCATATCCTGCATAATATCGAAACTGTATTTGAGCGCGAATACAATGCCTTCCTGCACCGCCCGCAGCAAATGAGAAATAGTATGGGTATTGAAACTTAACCCGTGGAAATGGGCAAAAATATCCTGGTTATTCAGGGGTCGCTCGGCACCATTACCAAATGGTAAAACCGTGACGCCTGCCGCACCCACCGGCGCTTTGGCTGCCAGGTCGTTCATGGTATTGTAGGAAGTATTCGCCATAAGCTGATTTTTGACCCAGCTATTCAGAATACCCGTTCCGTTGATACAGGCCAAAATGCCGTACCTTGGGTTATCTGCTGTATAATTCACATGGGCAAAGGTATTTACCCTGGATTGCTGGTCGTATTCCAGCTGATCGCTGACGCCGTAAATAACACCGGAAGTACCCGCTGTAGTAGCCACTTCGCCAGGCTTCAGTACATTCAGCGAAAGGGCATTGTTTGGCTGGTCGCCTGCCCGGTAGGCGATTTTTATTCCGGGCTTTAAGCCCAGGATTTCGGCGGCAGACCGGCTAACTTCACCCTGTATGCCAAAAGTAGGAACCTGATCGGCCAGCAGCGATTGATCGATGCCATAGTATTCCAAAATTTTACCTCCTACCGATTTTTCCTTAAAATCCCAGAAAATCCCTTCAGAAAGTCCGGAAATGGTGGTATTAATCTCTCCACTGAGCTTCATGGCAATGTAATCGCCGGGCAGCATAATTTTATGGATTTTCCCATACAGCTCCGGTTCATTTTCTTTTACCCACTTGAGTTTGGAGGCCGTAAAGTTTCCGGGTGAATTCAGAAAATGAGAGAGACAGGTGGCTTCGCCCAATTCACGAAAAGCCCGATCACCATAAGAAACAGCCCGGCTGTCGCACCAAATGATGGAGGGGCGAAGCACTCGCTGGTTTTTATCTACCACCACCAGGCCATGCATTTGGTAAGAAATACCAATGGCTTTAATATGAGCTGTTGGTTCCGGATAGGTTTTCTTCAGCGCAGCGGTAGCTTTAATTACATGCTTCCACCAGGTTTCAGGGTCCTGCTCAGCCCACCCTTCCTGGGTAGAAATCATAGACAATTCTTTGTCGGGAGAAGTAAAGGAACCTACCAGGTCGCCGGTTTCAACACTAATCAGGCTGGCTTTGATGGAAGAACTGCCAATATCGTAACCTAGTAAAAATCCTGGGGAGGTTGACATATCTTTTGTTTGGGTTTTTTCAATAGTTTAGTTTAATTCCCAGGCGCCAACGCGGCAAAAATTATGGGTTACAAGATTATCAAAAAAAACTGAAAAATCCGATGTAAATCAAAAGTTAAGTGAAGGGCCGAAGTTCCGGGTTGTTCGGTTATCTTATTTCTTATGATTAAGAAGGCTTAATTCGCGTTTCAGCCCATGAATTTAATCTTGTGTAACTTTTTTTAGCAAGAATGAATTTGCGCCCTTTTTTGCCAAAACTGCCACACCCTCCCGCAATTGTTTTCCTGTATAGGCTGCTTCTTTATTCCTATTTATATCAATAAGCGCATATTGCTGGTTTTCATCTACCACAAACCATTCCGGGAACTGATTAATTCTGGGCCAATCGAAGGGTAAATGCATAATGGTTTTGTGTCGTGGAGAATCAAATTTAAATACGCCTTCCCAGTCACTATTAACATTCATGCTTACGATCAGGTCCTGATCTTTTCTAACGGCACCCACCTGTATATCAGATCGCCAGGGGGTCGTTGTCATTCCCTGGGATTTCCAAAGACAATACATAATGGTGGTTCTGGCGAAATTTCCATCGCCATGCCAGCCTTCAATTACACCATCTTCCTGCTGCTTGGCCCACATCACTTTTATTTCGCTGTCCAGCCATTGGGCAGTGGACAGTACCGGTTCACGGGCATATAAGTTTAAAGCGCCCTCAATGGCATCGGCATAGCCATCGGATGAAGTGCCTTCCCACTCGAAGTTCCGGTAATTGTCGTTTAGGGTTTGTAAGGCTTTTAAGGTGGCATTTTGGTAAGCTTCTGTCGAATCGAGTAGATACACGGTGTAAAAGCCATTGAGGGTGTATCCAAAATTGTCAGCTACTCTTCCTTCCACAATTTCTCCATTCCGCGGATTTACCACATCATAAAATAAACCATCTTCATTTCTGCCAATTTCCAGAATTCTGTCGAGCATAGCATGTACCGGCCCTTCATAGGTCTGTTTTTTTTCTGGTTGAACAAAATTCACCGTAGCATATAGCTCGCAAAGTCCGGAAACAATTTCACAACCGTGATCCCGCAACCTGAGTGCCTCAAAATTCCGGGTAGGGTGGTGGTCGCCCAGCAAATAATAATCGCCCAGCCGGATGGCCCAATCCAGGTATTTTTGTTCTCCCGTCATCCAGTATACGCGGGAAAGCGTCTGAAGCATTTCTCCGTTTACTTCCACATTGTTGGAAACCAGGTTGCCAAATGGAGTTTCAAAAGACGCATGCCGCCACATATCATCCAGTATGCTGATCATTCTTTCAGACCAGGGGCTTGGTCCCAGCCATTCCGTTAAAGGAAGCAATCCATCTTTGATATATTCTGAGGAACCGAATATAATATCACTGGTATCGGGCTGCTCCGTTGCAAAGGTTTTTTTGGTGAAAGAATAGGTGTCGGGCATAGCGCCAATGCGGGAAGTAAGCCTGGTTTCTGTGCGCAACATGGCCATCATTCTTCCTTCTAACAGATTCTGATCTGTTAAAGCGGCTGTTAATACCATGAACGGATAGTTATCCGCCGCGGCATCTTTGGCGTTCCAGATATCTTTGTCCTGGTCTAAATTTCTGGGAATAAGTCCTGTTTCGAGGTTTGCCTGTTGAAGCCACCCATCAATAAATAACCGGCACCTTTCAAAACCTTCATTCACTAATTTGCCATTGGCGGCAGCCAGATTAAATGTCAGGCTGTCGGCGGCAGCGGCGGAAAATTTAGCGGAACTTTCACAGGATAACATCGCTGCCATCCCAATCAGGATAAAAAGGTTAGGTATGATTATTTTCATCATTGGGTAGGGTTATGGCTATAAGCATACAGTCGCAATGGCCCTGAAGAACTGGCAGGGCCGCTCTGTTATTTATAAAATAGCGGAAAACGCAGGCTGCTCTAAAAACAGCCTGCTTACAGTAGCTGAGCATACACAACAGCCGAAAAGCCAAAAATCAAGCTTCCAGCATCTTTCTTTTAGATGGTTTTTCCTTTTTCTGGCCTTTTGGAATGCGATCAGCAGGATCTTTATCAGAATTTCTGAATTCGTTATACCGACGGGAAATAGCAAGTGTAAAGCCAATGATCAGCATAAAAGTTCCGATCCACAGAACATTGATATAGGGTTTTTCAATAGCTTTCAGCACGATATAATTTTTCTGGGAAGTATTCGCGCCAATGGTAAAGCTATCAGTTTCCGGATGGATATTCATTAAAGTGATTTTCATTCCGAATCCGGGTAACTCGGCCGCGATGCGACCTACCATGCGGTCGCGGATCATGTAAATAGGGTTCAGGGTATATTCCTGATCTTCACCATAAATTTTTATGTTGGCTTTTACGGCAATGTCTCCTTCCTGCAATTTAACCTCATCCGATTCGGTAATGCGTTCTATACCTTCCAGTACCGCTACATAATCTTTTACGAAAAAGCGCTCGCCCACCTTTACATTAAATTCTTCGGTTTCACTCCATTCTCTTTCTACTTCCGGATTGGTAATGGCACTCACATGGGTATACAAGTCTTTATTAAAATAATGCCGGATGTCGGGTGAGGCAATCAGGCCCATATTCGGATTAACCTGGGAGCGGGGGAAAAGTGTAAAAGTTTCGCCATCAGGTTTGGTAAAAGAAACTTCGTGGTAGGTATTTTCAGGATATACTTCAATGGTATCGCCTTTGCTGAAATAATTTTTTCCTTTCAGAGAAAATCCTTCTTTCGCTATTACCAAATGAGCTTTATCGGTAGGGGTCAGCATATTTTTATCTATATACACCGGCACACCTTTTACTTCCGCACGATCACCTTTGTAAACCAGCTCATAATCGCCCATTTTTCGGGGTTCTTTGTACCATAACAACAGGTTCTCCTGGTTCATATCATCGGTGGCATCTTTAAAAATGAGCAATCCGCTGTTATTCATAGAAACTACTTCAGAATAACCCGACGAAAACATAATACCGATTAACATCAGGGCAACCCCGATATGCGCTACCGAGCCGCCCGCCAGTTTAATATTGCTTTTCAGGAATCTGATCAGGATGGTGGCATTCGATATAATAGAATACACAGCGGCAATTAGTAACACGATATAGGCCAGTTCGGCTACTTTAGCCAATACGATTACGGCTGCGCTAATTATCATGGTAAGAATTAATGGAGTAACAAGAGCCTCCTTAAGCTTGTCCTTATCCATTTTCCTCCAGAAGAAAAACTGTCCGGTACCGGAAAGCAGGGCCAGAGCCACGCCAAACCATAACTGAAACTTGGTGTAAAAGCTTACCTGATCAGCCGGAGGAGCCATATTGGAAATACCACCGAAAGCTTCAATAATGGCATTGTATACCGGAATAGAAGTAGGCACCAACACCTGGAAAGCCATCAGGCATAAGGTGGTAGCTCCCAGAAATATCCAGAATTCCTGGGTATATACGGTAGCTTCTTTGTCAGAAGTAGGAATGTATTTCCAGTTGATCACCGATAAAGCAATGGATATACCCGTAAAGAATAATAAATAGATTAATAACTGCCCGGATAACCCTAAGTCGGTAAAGGAGTGTACTGAAGTGTTTCCTAAAATTCCGCTTCGGGTAAGGAAAGTAGCATACAGAATTAATAGAAAAGAAGTGATAACCAGTACAATGGATGTTTTCAGCGCCGTATTATTTTTACGGAAAATAACCATGGTATGAATGCTGGCCACAAAGAACAACCAGGGAATAAAAATAGCGTTTTCTACAGGGTCCCAGTTCCAGTAACCACCAAAATTTAGCGTTTCATAGGCCCAGTAAGCCCCCATCACATTGGCCACACCAATAATAGCCGCCGCGAACAAAGCCCAGGGTAACGCAGGTTTTACCCATTTGGAATAATTTTTCTGCCACAAGCCGGCCATACAAAAGGCAAAAGGTACGGAGGCAAGCGCGAAGCCCAGGAACATGGTAGGCGGGTGTATTACCATCCAGTAGTTCTGTAACAATGGATTGAGGCCGGTGCCGTCTTCAGGAATAAAATCAGGATTCATGGCAAATACCGGGGCATTCATCACATCGCGCAGCAGCATGAAAGGGGAGCTTCCGATTTTCAGATCACCAATTACAATTCCTAAAATCATGGAAACCAGGAAAGCCTGAATAAGGGCGAATACTGACATTACCGAGGTTTCCCAATTTCGGCTGGTACCAATAATTAAAAATCCTAAAACGATGTGCCAGAAAATCCAGAGCATAAAACTTCCTTCCTGGCCTTCCCAGAAACTGGAAATCATATAATATACTGGCAGGGTAATGGAAGAATGGCTCCAGGCATAATGATATTCGAACAGGTGATTGTAAATAATGTAAAACAGGCTGCCCACGATGCCCAGCACGGCGCCGGCATGTACAAAAAAAGCCTGTCGGGCGTAGGCATGCCAGCTTTTTCTTTCTACTTCATTGCCAATGGTGGCCATGATATAGGCAAAGGCAGTTACCAAAGCGGTAATAAATGATAAGAGAATAAAAAAGTGGCCCAGATTACCGACGAACGTATTGATCATTATGCTATTTTTTACCAGTTTGGTTCTTTTTTTCTAAATTAACTAACTAATTTCCTTTTCCTGATATTTTGAAGGACATTTTAATAATATTTTGTCAGCCACAAACTGGTCGGCATGGTAGGAACCAATAATGACCACCTGCTCTGATTTGGTAAAATCGGCGGGCATAGGACTGTTGTAATATACCTGTTGCTCCTTGTTATTTTCATCTACCATTATAAAAGAGAAAGAAACTTTATTGTCGCCGGGCATAATGCCGGTTACATGGCCGGTCGCGTCTTTTTTAAGCGTGCCTACCACATGAATTTTTTTATTCTGGCCGGCATCCGACAGGGTTTTGGCTTCCTTAAAGGAAACATAGGTGCTGGCGTCGCCGGCGGTAGCTACGATGATCATCACCGCGATGGCGATAATAATAATTCCGAAAATATGTGATTTTTTCATTTTACTAACTGTTTCGGGCAAAGTTATAACGATCTCCTTTATATCAAATATCGTTTCTTAAACAGAAAAGTTTTGATTTTAATTCCTGATAACTACAATTACTTGATCCCCAATTCTTTTTCTACTTTATTAATTTTCCGATCTATACTTACGGTATACATGATCAGACCTGATAATATAACAATTACTACGGCCACAACCACATAAATTTTGCCGTCGGCCCTAAGGGTATCGGCCATTTCTACCTGGTCGTTTGTATAATCCTGTTCCGTGATTTTTTGCTTTTCCTGAGCCATACTTTGTAAGGAAAAAAGCAGAAAAATGACGACTAATATTTTTCTGATTCTGGTTTTCATGTATTGTAAATTTACTGGTTACTGCTACTTTTCACAGCTTGTATTTTTTTAATCCTGACCCGAAGGCTGGTGATCCAAACGCCAAAAAGTGTCCAGCCAATTACGGCCGGATAAAATACCAGCCGGAGGGTATTGTCCAAATCATAAATATTAAAACCCGGATTGCCACCTTTTCCCGGATGTAATGAATTATCGGCCATTCTGGGTAATACGTAAATAATGGGAATGAGTGCCGCGAAAGCAAAAATATTGTAGATCGAGCTGATTTTTGCCCGTTGCTGCTCATCTTCCAGCGATGATCGCAACACCAGATAAGCCAGATAAATCAAAATACCGATAACGGCGCTGTTGAGCTGCGGATCGTTGATCCACCAGGCGCCCCAGGTAAACCGGGCCCAGGTCATGCCTGAAAGCAAGCCTAGAATACCAAATAAAGTGCCTGAAAAAGCAAATTCTGAGGCAATCATATCGTCCAGCTCTTTGCTGGTTCTCAGGTACTTTACCGAGAAAACCGCCGAAGCAGTAAACAGGATGGTCATGCCAAACCACATGGGCACATGGAAATAAAGATTTCGGATGGTTTCGTTCAGAATGGGCAGGCGGGGAACACTAAATAACAGGCCGCCAATGGTGGTATACAACAGCAGGAATACAGTTAAAATTTTCCACCAGCGTTTCTTCATAGTTATTGAGGTAAATTAATGCGTAAATATAAGCTATGTTCTCCATAAATAGGGAAATAACATGTAGGAAAGTGTAATCACAATAGCATTAATGGCCACCAAAACCAGCAAACTGTTGGTACTTACGCTGCGGTCAAGGCCATCAATGGCATTTTTCGATACTTTAATCACGATCAGTAGCATGGGCAGCACAATCGGAAAACTGAGAATAGCCATTAGTGCGGAATTGTTACCGGCTTTGGCCGCGATGCCCGCTACCATGGTTAAGGTTCCTGAAAAACCCAGCGAGCCCAGTACCAGTACTGCCGCGAACAGCAAATGGTCTTGCACCTCACTGTCCATTACCAGCGAATAAATGATATAACCCAGAAATGCCAATACCAGCATCAGCAGGAAATTGTAAATAATTTTTGCCAGAATAATGGCTTCCGGACTGGCAATGGTATAATAATAAATTAACCGCCCCGATTGTTCCTGCATAAAACTTTTGCTGATGGCATTCACCGCTGAAAAAAGCATGATGATCCAGAACAAAGCATTCCAGGTAACAGGATCGATCTGGCCTGGATTCAGGTTAAAACTCAGGTAACAAATAAAAACCGAGCCCACCACATACAACAAAATTCCGTTCAGAGCATATCGTTGTCGCCATTCGAGTATAAATTCTTTTGTTAAAAGTGCTTTAATTTCGCTAATCAGCATGGATTTTTTTCTTTTTATACCCTAAATGCCCTAAAGTTCCTTAGATTTGTTTTTGTGAGTGCAATATTAAGCATCCATAATCCAAAAAATATTTTTTAACCCAAAAATTACTAGTACGGTGTAACCTATATTACTACAGCAGGGTTATGTTATTTTTAACACGAAGAAAAACCATACACATAAAGCCGCGACTCGCCTTTCGCGATACGGTGGCTAATGAATTCAAAACTATAACCACATGAAAGGAATTATTCTGGCCGGAGGTTCCGGCACCCGATTGCATCCACTAACCCTTGCTGTAAGCAAGCAATTAATGCCTGTTTACGATAAACCTATGATTTATTATCCGCTTTCTACGCTGATGATGGCGGGTATCAGAGAAATCCTTATTATTTCCACCCCGCACGACATGCCGCTGTTTCATAAATTGCTGGGTGATGGCAGTGCCCTGGGTTGTGATTTTAGTTATGCTATTCAGGAAAAGCCTGAAGGTTTGGCACAGGCTTTTATTATTGGTAACAATTTTATTGGCAACGACAAAGTAGCGCTCATTCTGGGCGATAATATTTTTTATGGTAACGGATTAGCCCGTTTGCTTCAGGGTAATAATAATCCTGATGGCGGTGTTATTTTCGCCTACCATGTGCACGATCCACAGCGATATGGCGTGGTAGAATTTGACAAAAACAGAAAGGCTATTTCTATTGAGGAAAAACCTAAAAATCCTAAATCAAATTATGCGGTGCCGGGCCTGTATTTTTACGATAATGAGGTAAAAGAAATTTCAAAAAGCCTCAAACCCAGTGCCCGGGGCGAATATGAAATCACGGACATCAATCAGGTTTATCTGAAAAATAAAAAACTGGAAGTGAGCATATTAAACCGGGGCACCGCCTGGCTGGATACAGGAACATTTGACTCGCTGATGCAGGCTGCTACTTTTGTGCAGGTAATTGAAGCCCGGCAGGGAAAAAAGATTGGCTGTATTGAAGAAGTAGCTTATCGCATGAAATTTATTGACCAGGCACAACTGGAGGAACTGGCCAACAGTCAGTTGAAAAGTGGCTATGGCGAATACCTGCTGGATTTACTAAACTCCACCGATGTGGGCGAGTTTGAGTAAATCAGGTTATGCTTTGGGCTAACATGTAATACATGAACGCTCTTTTATAAAACGTGAGCCAGAGTTTCCTTCAGCCCTGATACCCAATAGCAGTTGAACTGAATGCCGGGGTTACTACCCTATAGCCATTCGTGGCGCCTCAGCTGTTTTTTGTTTTATCAGATTGTCTTCGGGTTCAAAAACCGCATTCCGTAATGACATAAATCATTGCGCCATATCTGAAAAGGAGAGATATTAACTCGTATTAACCATTAATCTCTAAACCTGATGTTATGAAACTTCCGGTACGCTTACTTCTTCACATTACCCTGACGTTTATAGAATTTCCAAAGTGACGCGGCAGGCTGGTTAGGTATTGAACCGGGATTTTGCTAAATAGTGGAGATTCAGGAAATAAAAATCAACCGCAGGCGGACATTTCTGAGGAATTTCCAGAATGAGAAAAGTTAATGGTAATACTAAAACCGATGAAAAGATAATTATTCACTTAAACTTACAGAAACCATGCGTATTAAAATCTATTTTATCATTTTACTGGCTGGATCATTATTCTTTGGCTGCGACAACAAGGAAAAGGAAGAAGCCTATCAAAGTCGGATTAGTCAGTTAAAAGCCAGGGAACAGGAACTACAGCGGCAGGTACAGGAAAAAGAGGCTGCTTTCGGTTCCTTTATGGCATCTATTACCGACATAGAGAAAAAATTAAGAGAAATCAGGGCAAGGGAAATGAATATTGAGATGACCCAGCAGGAAGAGGCCCTTTCACCCGAGGATTTGAGAACCCGGATCAGCGAGGACCTGGACATGATTGAAAAGCTGATCGCTGAAAATAAGCAATCCATGAAAAATATGGATAACCGGATAAGAAGATTCCATCAGGAAAATGGAGAGCTTACTACCTCCATGACAACCATGAGTGAAGATTTGAACGCACAAATAGAAGAGCGGGAGCAAAGCCTGACGATGCTTAAAGACCAATTGAATGATATGCAGGCGACTGTAAAAGCATTGCACGTTGATGTGGATAGTCTGTCTCGTTTGAACGATGAAAAAACTACCATGCTTAATACGGCTTATTATGTGGTAGGTAACTATAAAGAATTGAAAGACGAACAGATTTTGGATAAAGAAGGTGGCTTTCTTGGTTTTTTGGGAAGCGTGAAAATGCTGAGAAATGATTTTAACCGGAATAAGTTTACGCGCATCGATTTGAGGGAAAAATTATCGTTTCCAACAGCGGCAAAAAAAATAGAACTGGTAAGCATCCATCCTTCCGATTCTTATAAAATAGAGAAAGAAGCTTCTGGTGATAATATGAATCTGGTTGTATCTGATCCTGAGAAGTTTTGGGAATCGTCCAAATATCTGGTTATGATGACCAAATAAGCTGATAACTCAAAAAACTATATGCCAGTAAAACAATGCCGATAGGGATAAAAAATGTGTGTCGCGTTTTTGGTTAACTATAAAAAATATTACTGCTTTATCCTTACTGATTCAACTGCCTTTTATTTGCCACATATTAGCCTTGAAATCTGAAGTTTGCCATTTTATATGGTAATATGCTATAATATATGGCAAAAAATATATAAAAATGGCTTTTAATTCCGCTGTATATTTGTAAATAATTGCCGACAATCTGTATGGAAAACCGCGTTTGTTTAGTGGTTTTCCATTTTTTAATTTTGGATTAATGGTAGCTTCTGAAAAGTGAATTACCTGCTTTTCGACTGAATTAAAACATGTAAAATGAAAGATTTGAATAAAGGTTTTGTTCCGGTGATGTTAATGCCTTTTAAATTCAATGGTGAAATCGATTATGCCGGATTAGTACGACTTACTGAGTTTTATCTGGAAGCCGGAGCAAAAGGCTTATTCGCGAATTGTTTGTCCAGCGAGATGTTTGAGCTGACCCCAAGGGAACGATTAACAGCTACAAAATATATTGTAGACGTTGTGAATGGAAGGGTTCCTGTGGTGGCTTCAGGTACATTTGAGAAATCAGTTGACGCCCAGGCCGAATTTGTAAAAGCCATGTATGATACAGGTGTACAGGCGGTAATCGTTATTACCAATATGATGGCAGAAAAAGATGAATCGGATGAAATATTTTCTGACAACGTATTTAATTTATTAACCCTTACCGGAGATAATCCTCTGGGATTTTATGAATGCCCCGTACCATACAAAAGGCTCCTCACTCCTGTGCTTTTAAAGCAGTTTGTCTCAACAGGCAGAATTATGTACCATAAAGATACCAGTCTGGATATTGAGCAGGTTCGAGCGAAAATTGCCGCAGGTAGTGGTTACCAGTTTGGCCTTTACGATGCTTACATGGGGCATGCGGTAGATTCCTTAAAGGCAGGTGCTGCCGGCCTTTCCTGTATTCAGGGTAATTATTTCCCTGAGCTAATTGTATGGCTTTGTGATAATTATAATGTTCCTGATTTTGAGCCAGAAGTACAGAAATTACAAAAATTTCTTATTGAGAAAATGGATATCATGCATAAGGCCTATCCCACTGTATCAAAATACTACCTGCAAAAACGTGGTTTAGTTATTTCCACCACCACCCGGGGAAAAACAATAAGCTTATCTTCACAGGAAATAAAGGATATTGAGAATTTTTATATTGATTGTAATCTTTTGCGGGAAGAGCTAGGCATCGAATTCGCGATTTGAAAATATTCATTTTATTATCGAACCTAACTGTAAAAGTTATACCATTAAGCGTTATAAACCGGGTTCCGGACTGTCTGTTTATTTTAATGGTAATGGCTGCCTGCACATCTGAAACGCCGCTAAAAATGAAGTTTGAGGAAATTCAGCTTACGGCTGACACAAAAGGCCATTGTTTGCACAACACCCAATGTTTTTCGCCTGACAATCAGTGGCTTGTATACGATACCCGCAACCATGATACACTGATTAGCCGTACCGGTACCATTGAAATCGTAAATGTAAATACGGGAGCCATCAGGGAGGTTTACCAAACCCGCAACCAGACAGAGTTTGGGCCGGGCGTAGGCGCCGCTACTTTCTCGCCGGTTACCAGCCAGGTGCTGTTTATCCATGGCATCCGCAATGCCGATCAGCACAATCCTTATGGCGTTACCCGCCGAACAGGCGTTTCTGTGAAAACAGAAAATCCGAATCAACCCATATTTATGGATGCCCGAGATATTACCGAACCCTTTACCAAAGGCGCTTTGCGGGGAGGTACCCATGCGCATACCTGGAGTGGCGACGGACAATGGATCAGTTTTACGTATAACGATTATGTGATGGCGCGACTCGGTGCTATTAACCATCAGGTAAAAGATTTAAGAACGGTAGGAGTGATGGCGCCTTTTAAGCAAGTGGAGGTAACCGATGATGGTGGTATGGAGAATAACAGTGGCGTGCTGTTTTCGGTGGTGGTTGCCCGGGTTACAGAGAATCCAGCCTGGGGTACCGATGAAATCGACAAGGCTTTTGACGAAGGCTGGATCGGAAAAGCAGGATACCGGAAGAAAGATGGAACCTGGCAGAAAAAAGCCATTGCTTTTCAGGGAAATGTAAAAAACGCGGCAGGAAATACCATTACCGAAGTCTTTGTACTTGATCTGCCGGATGATCTGACCCAGGCACGAAATAATCAGCCATTGGAAGGCACTTCTTTTTCCCGCCCCGGTGTGCCGGCAGGGGTGGAGCAACGTAGAATCACTTTTACCGCGCAGGGTATACGGGGGCCGCGTCATTGGCTGCGCGCTACACAGGATGGGTCAATCATCGGATTTTTATCTGAAGATGCGCAGGGCGTGGTTCAGCTATACGGCATTTCACCCAATGGTGGTGAAATTAAGCAGTTAACCTTTAATCCCTTTTCCGTACAAGGACCTTTCAATTTTAGTCCCGATGACCAATACGTGGCCTACGCTGCTGATAACAGTGTGTATGTGACTGAACTGAAAACAGGAAAATCGGAGCGGATTACCCGCCGGTTCCCCGACGATAAGGCACTGGTAGGAAGCGTGATTTGGGCGGGAGATGGAAAAATGCTTGCCTATAACCGATATGCGTGCGGTGATAATGAGAAATACCTCCAGATATTTTTGTTGAAAAGCATTGCTGAATTTGAATAACTGGCGGTATACACATGACATTATGCGCTTTTCAAATACTTCTTTTTGTAGGCCAATGGAGTCATTTTCATTACTTTTTTAAAATGGCGGTAGAAGTTGGAAACATTGTTAAAACCATGTTCAAAACAAATAACTTCCGTAGCCAGTTTGTCTTCCACCAGCGCACGGCATATGTGGCTAATGCGAACTTCAATCAGAAAATCGTAATAGGTTTTCTTTGTCATTTGTTTAAAATACCTGCAAAATGAAGTAACGCTAAGGTGGGCAATGGAGGCAATTTCCTCCAGACTGATTTCTTTTTTATAATGAGTGAATGTATATGCGTATATTTCGTCTAACCGCTGCGTTTCCGATTCGTTAGACCTGTAAAAAGCATGGGCAGAGGCAATGGTTTCCACTTCTTCAGCTTCCGCCAGAATCTTCAGCATGGTAAGCAATACGATCAGTCTGTCAAGATGGGTAGCATCCAGGGCGGCTACCATAACTTCCGCTATTTTTTTCCTGGTTTCTCCTTTTATAATCAAACCTTTTTTCGCCTTTTCAAATAGCTTTGGAATTAAGTATGCTTCTGGCAGATTCAGCAAATCTTTTCCTAAACAGTCGGGCAGAAAATGTACTACCATAGCTTCCACCTGTAAACTTGAATGTTGCTGAAAATATTCCTCCTTACACCGCCAGGTATGCGGTAAATTTTCTCCTAATAACACCATTTCGCCTGATGAAAAGCTGCTGATATTATCGCCTATAAACCGAACGCCCTCCCCCCTGATGGTGTAGTGCAATTCTATTTCAGGATGGTAATGCCAAATGGTGGGGAAACTGGGCTGAACATCATGCCTGATACTATACGAGCTTTGTGGCTGAACAGGTACTTTATGAAAATGGGGTTTCATGTTTGCTTAAATTTTAAACGATGTTTGCAATTAACTTTCCTGGAATCAATAGGGTAAGATCGTATAATAATTTGACAGGAATTAATATAAAAGGTAGTGATAAATTGAGCAATTTTGGAATACCAGAAATTGGAGAATTAGCAAAAAAATGATTCCGTAATAATAGAAAAAACTAACTCATTTATAAAATTTTAATTACTATTTCAATAAGTCTGGATATGAGGAATATGGAATGTGTCCTTAATTTTATATTATATTGGCATCATTATCCTTAAAAAACCAAACAATTACAGAATGGCTATTCATATTAAATATTTATTACTTTCCTTTTCCATAATTTTTCTTCTTAATATCAAAAAGGGAATTTGTCAGAATCCTGATTTTTCTAAAGTACCGGGCATTGTGGTGGCTTACAGCCCTGCCGCTTCAGGGAAATACATTGGTTCGCCCAGTATATGCCTATTAGGCAATGGCGATTATGTGGCTTCGCATGATTTTTTCGGCCCAAAGTCTACTGAGCATACAAAGGCAGTTTCCCAGGTGTATACCTCTTCTGATAAAGGAAAAACCTGGGAGCGGATTTCTGAAATTAACGGGCAGTTCTGGTCTAAGCTATTTACGCATCGTGACAATCTTTATATTTTAGGTACTGACAAACACCATGGCAATATGATTATCAGGAAATCAGCAGACGGAGGCCGCACCTGGACGGAACCCACCGATGGCAATCATGGATTGATTCGGCAAGGAGAATACCATTGTGCGCCCATGCCCGTAATTACACACAATAACCGGTTGTGGCGGGCCATGGAAAATGCCAAATCCAATACCACCAAATGGGGAAAACGGTATAGCGCTGTTATGATGTCGATTCCCATTGAGGCTGATCTGTTAAAAGCCGAAAACTGGAGCGAAAGCAATAAGCTCACCTACGATTCTACCTATCTGGACGGGAATTTCGGCGGATGGATTGAAGGTAATGCGGTGATTACCCCAGAAGGAGAAATTATTGATCTTTTAAGAGCCGATAACACGCAGGAAAACGCGGAAGATAAGGCCGCCATTGTCCATATCAGTGCCGATGGGAAAGAAGCTACTTTTGATCCTGAAACCGGCTTTATTGATTTGCCGGGCGGATCAAAAAAATTTACGGTACGCTACGATTCTGTGGCTAATCTATACTGGACCATTTCGAATTATATTCCGCGGGAATTTCGTGTGGAAGCCCGGCCCGCAAGAATTCGTAATACGCAGGCCCTCTGTAGCTCAAAAGATTTAAAGCGCTGGACCGTACACAAATTACTGCTCCAACATCCTGATGTGCAGCAACATGGATTTAATTATGTAGATTGGCTGTTTGAAGGGAAAGACATTGTGTTTGTGTCCAGAACAGCCTATGACGATGGGGTAGGAGGAGCGGCTAATTACCATGATGCCAATTTCTTAACTTTTCATCGGATCAAAAACTTTCGAAAAATTAGAAAAAAAACCATAGAAGAATTTTGAAAGAGTTGTAATTAAACTTTCGAGAGGGATTTATTCATTTAACCAATCATTGCCTTGAAGCTTCCTGTTACTGACCTTATTATTTTTCTGATATATATCGCAGGGATTGTTGTGTTTGGTGCTTCCTTTTATTTTCGAAACAAATCAGCCGATGCTTTTACTTCGGGCGGCGGCAGCCTTCCTTCCTGGGTGGTGGGCATGTCTATTTTTGCCACTTTTGTCAGCAGCATCAGCTTTCTGGCCTTACCGGGAAATGCCTATCAGACCAACTGGAATGGGTTTGTTTTTAGCCTCTCCATTCCCATTGCCGTTTTCTTTGCCGTAAAGTTTTTCGTACCCCTTTACCGGAGCATCAATAGTGTTTCCGCGTACACCTTTTTAGAAACCCGTTTCGGACCCTGGGCACGCATTTATGCATCGGCCTGCTACCTGCTTACGCAACTGGCCCGGATCGGATCTATTTTGTACCTGCTGGCCTTACCCATGAATGCCCTTTTCGGATGGGATATTTCCCTGATTATTATTATTACCGGTGCTATCGTAATGTTTTATTCCATGATGGGCGGCATACAGGCGGTAGTGTGGACGGACGCGGTTCAGGCCATCGTGCTCATCGTCGGAGCACTGGCCTGTACGTTTGTGTTGGTGTTTTCTATGCCCGAAGGACCCGGACAAGTATTTGCCATAGCTGCTGATTTTGATAAATTCAGTTTGGGAAGCTTCTCCGCAAGCCTCTCTGATTCCACCTTCTGGGTAATCCTGGTCTACGGATTGTTTATCAACCTGCAAAATTACGGAATCGATCAAAACTATGTACAGCGATATATGACTACCAAATCAGAAAAAGACGCCAAATTTTCTACCTGGCTGGGCGGGCTGTTGTATGTGCCGGTATCGCTGTTGTTTTTCTTTATCGGAACAGCGCTTTTTGCCTATTACAAGGCTTATCCGGATTTACTTCCTAATGAATTAAAAGCTGTTGATATGGCCGACAGGGTATTTCCTTTCTTTATTGTAAACGGACTTCCGGTTGGCATTACCGGCCTGTTAATCGCCGCGATATTCGCGGCGGGTATGAGTACTGTTTCAACCAGTCTGAACAGCACCGCTACGATTATTCTCACCGATTATTATAAAAAATATTTCCCTGAAAAGGCTTCCGATAAATCCGCTATGGCGGTGCTGTATGGTGCTTCTTTGGTAATCGGGATTTTAGGCATTATCGCTGCCCTGGCTATGACCCAGGTAAAAAGTGCCTTAGATGCCTGGTGGGCTTTGTCATCCATTTTCAGTGGCGGGATGCTGGGTTTGTTTTTGCTGGGTTATATCTCCCGGAAAGCACGTAACATCGATGCTGCCATCGGGGTAATGGTGGGCGTGCTGGTCATTTGCTGGGTAAGCCTTTCACCCACTTATTTTACCGATGGGGTATGGATAAATTTTAAAAGTCCATTGCACACCAATTTAGCCATTGTGGTAGGTACCATGGCCATATTCCTGGTAGGCTTTTTTCTGGGAAAATTCTTTGGCAAACCTCATAGCAAGTTAGAAAAACCCTTTTTGCAACAGGCAAATAAAAAATAAATAATGAATTTGAACCAACCTACTCGAAGGAATTTCGTCAGGCAGGCCGCTCTGGCAGGGGCTGGTATGGTGGCAGGTGCCGACCGGAGTTTGCTGGCACATGCGCTTTATGCCGACAAAGTAATGGTATTAAACCCAAAAGGTCAGGTGCCCATCAGCTTTATTATCGATGATTCCACCGCCCTGGTAAATATGGCTTACTTCGGTATACCGCAGTTTAAAGAAATATTCCCAGACCAGTATCAGCAAGACTGGCGGAAGCTTCCACAGGAAATTCCTGACGATTTTGTACGGGAATTTCGGGATTATTGCCAGCAGCATGGCGTGAAAGGAAAATACAGTATGGTACCTTATCCGGCCTGTACCGGTTGGTTAGACCGCTTTATTCCGGGCTGGACTCATAAAGAATTGCAGGATAGTCTGAAACTGGTGCGGGAAACCATGCAGCCCGACTGGGACATCCATCCCGAAATGATCAGCCATACGCGGGTGATCGATATTAAAACGGGTCGTCCTTATCCTGATGCTACTGAGCAATACATGGAAAACTGGGGATGGAGTCAGGACAAAAGTGCCGACGAATTAGGCGACTACCTGGCTTATGCATTGAGGGTACTGAAAAATGCCGGTCTAACCTGTGAAGGCATTACTACTCCTGGAGGATTCGGTGGTCAGAATAAGGAAAACCTGGCTCAGGGTACCCTGGCCGCTGTAAGAGAGGTATATGGAGAGGTAGACGTAGCCCATTATTTCAGAGATCTGTATACTGAGCCCGGTGAAAGCGTGGCCCCCCTGGTGAAATATCCGTCAGATCTGCATAGCAACCACTCGCGATGTGTGGTATCGGTAATTGGCTGTACTGGCGATTGGTTTGGAGGGTGGGACGGACTGACGCCCGGTTCCGTAGATCAGTTTATTACCGCGGACCTTTCTAAAGGACGCATGGTAGATGTGATTGACAGGGGTGAGCCGGCCATTATGGTTTGTCATTGGCCAGGCATTTATTATAATGGCGAGAAAAAAGGATTTGAAATTTTCAAGGAAGTGGTGCGCCGGCTCGAGCAGAAATATGGCGTACTTAACTGGATGAAAAACAGTGAGATTGCCAGGTATTGGGCAGCGAAGGAATTGACAGAGATACGGTTTGATGGTAAAAAAATTAATTTGTACGCGCCCTTTGCTACCGCGCGTTTTACATTGCAGGTACAAACCCGGCAAGTGGGCAAACCCATGTTGCAGGCAAATGGCCAGCAGGCGCGACTGGAAAAGGTAAAATCAAAACAACAACTGAAAGCAGGCAGCTATTATCAGGAAACTGACCAGGTAGTGGTTTGCATTGATTTGCGGAAAGGTGATTCCGAGCTTTTGATAAACTGAGAAGATGTTGTAATAGCCAAGAATTTATTCATGATATATCACATGCATTAAAGTTTCTCCTACAGCTTTCAGGGTGTTTTTATCAATGATATCGATGTTATCGGCATGGGTATGGTGGTATTTTCCAAAAGTAGTAGCCGGATTGTACTCAATTATATCAATCATAGGAATGTTGGCTTTGTAATTCACATAAATATGGTCGTCCACAATTTCAGAACCATTCTGGTAAGTAAAATATTGCTGATAGCCTAATTGATTAGCCCAGTCCCACACTTTTTTTACCACAGTGGGCGCGCTGTTCATGGAAACCCCTTCCCGGTAAAAACGGGCGTTTCTGGCGCCTACCATATCCAGTAAAATACCATAATAAGCGGAATAATTCGGTTTATGTTTGTGCTCGGCCCAGTATTGCGATCCCAGGCACCACCATACTTTCTGTGACGATTCCGGTACTTCCCCTTTATAAGATTCCGGTTCGCCATAATCTTCACCATCAAAAAGTATCATATCTATGCCTACATCTGGTAGGGAGTGATTACTGAAACTGCGGGCTATTTCCAGCAAAACCGCCACACCGCTGGCACCATCGTTGGCCCCATCAAAAGGTTTGGTCTGGTTTACCGAATCTTTATCGGCAAAAGGACGGGTATCCCAATGCGCGGCCAAAAGAATTCGCTTTTGCGCGGAAGGATTAAAACTGGCGATAATATTTTTCAGATCCAGCGTGGTTCCATTGTATGCTTTTGCTTCGAAATCCTGGGTTTCCACCTGTGCGCCATACTGCTTAAAAGTATCGGTAAGGTAGGCCGCCACCTGGGCATGGGCTGTTGTATTGGGCACCCGGGGGCCGAAACTTATTTGTTTTTCAATAAAAGCGTAAGCCGAATCGCTGCTGAAAGCAGGGACGTCTACCTGCTTTTCAGGAAGATCCTGTAGGTTTTGGTCAACCTGTTTTTTATTATCGTTACAACCCGCGATTAAAAATGAAAATAAAATAATATAGGAAAAGGATATTTTTCTTATTACCATAACATTCTACATAAACATACTATCCGGCGATGAATAACCGGAATTACAACTTTTATAGCACTAATATTCAATGAGTTAAGCAATCACTATTGGCCAAGTATTCAGGTGCTTATCCGTATCGCAAAATTAAGAGTTTATCTCATTTAATGTTACGAATGAAGTTTTGATTTAGTAATTTATTTAACTAATTTTGAATTGAAAAAGCAAAAATCATGTTAGAGGGGACAACAAGTCCCCTTTTTCCGTATTAGTTGTTGAAGCATTATGGATATCGAATCCAAGATTGAAAGTTTAGTTTCAGACTTGCTGGAAACAAACAAAAATTTGTTCCTGGTTGAGGCGAAAGTGTCCGGAAACCAGGGTGCTTATAAAGTTGCTGTATATATCGATGGAGACACAGGAGTGCCCATAGAATCATGCGCGAAAATTAGCCGCGTGTTATCGGAAAGGATTGATGAAAACGGAATTATTGAAGGTAGTTATACCCTTGAGGTATCCTCCCCCGGATTAGATCATCCTTTGAAGCTGGTTCGCCAGTATTATAAAAATATTGGGCGAAAAGTAAAGGTAGTAACCAGTAACGACGAAGTAAAAACCGGGAATCTGGTGGCGGTAAGCGATGAATCAATTGTAATTGAGGATAAGGAAAAAAATAGTAAGAAAAAAAAGCCATCGGAACCCTTGCGTATATTTTTTAGCGATATTAAGAAAACTAATGTTATGGCGTCTTTTAAATAGAAGATTATGACAGTTGAGTATAAAATAGATACACATACACTAATTGAGTCGTTTGCGGAATTTGCCCGCTTTAAAAATATTGACCGGCCTACCATGATCCGGATTCTGGAGGACGTATTTCGTACCATGATCCGAAAGAAATATGGGGTTGACGATAACTTCGATGTTATTATCAATATCGATAAAGGTGACCTGGAAATCTGGCGTTTCCGCGAAATTGTAGACGACAACTCAGAAGACATCTGGGATCATGACAAGATCAGCCTTTCTGAAGCCAGAGAAATTGAGCCTGACTTTGAAATAGGAGAAGAAGTAGCGGAAGAAATTAAGTTGGCCGATTTTGGTCGCAGGGCGGTGATGACCGCCCGGCAGACTTTAATTCAGAAAGTAAAAGATCTGGAGAAAGATATCCTTTTTCAGAAATATAAAGATCTGGTGGGTGAGATGATCGCGGGTGAAGTATACCAGGTTTTAAACCGTGAAATTCTGCTGATCGACGCCGAAGGCAATGAACTGATTTTGCCCCGCTCTGAACAGATTCAGAAAGATCGCTATCGCAAAGGTGAAAGCGTTCGTTCTATTGTACACCGGGTGGAAATGGTAAATGGTAATCCGCGGATTATTTTGTCAAGAACCTCTCCGGTGTTTTTAGAAAGACTTTTTGAAAGTGAAGTGCCCGAAGTATACGATGGACTGATTACCATTAAAAATGTAGTGCGTGAACCCGGAGAGCGTGCCAAAGTAGCGGTAGAATCGTACGACGACAGAATAGACCCGGTAGGTGCCTGCGTAGGTATGAAAGGTTCCCGGATTCATAGTATTGTGCGCGAATTGCAGAACGAAAATATTGACGTCATCAATTTTACTGATAACCTGGAGTTGTACATTTCCCGCGCGTTAAGTCCGGCCAAAATATCATCTATTAAAATAGATATGGACGACAAAAGGGTATCGGTATTTTTAAAACCCGATCAGGTATCGCTGGCTATTGGCCGGGGTGGTCAGAATATTAAACTGGCAAGCCGGCTGGTCGGCCTTGAAATAGATGTGTTCAGAGAACTGGGTAACCTGGAAGAAGAAGATGTAGACCTGGAAGAATTCTCTGACGAAATAGAAGCATGGATTATTGCTGAATTAAAGAAAATAGGTTTGGATACAGCCAAGAGTGTACTGATGTTGAGCAAAGAGGACCTGGTGAGAAGAACCGATTTGGAAGAAGAAACCATCGATCATATCCAAAGAGTGCTGAAACAGGAATTTGAATAAAATAATTTCAGCTAAAACTTTGAAGCGAAATAATCGTTTAGGATTCTCCTTATAGATTTAAATACGATTAATACAAAAAATTATACTTAAAGAGTCATATTTTATATGGTAGAGGAAAAAATGATGAGACTTGGTCAAGTAGCAAGAAAGCTGAATGTCGGATCAACTACTATTGTTGATTTCCTTGCGGGAAAAGGTTTTAAAGTAGACAGTAGCCCGAATGCGAAGATTCCCAAGGATCAGTATGATATTCTGGCGAAAGAGTTTGCGTCCTCTGCATTGGATAAAGAAGAAGCCTCTGGCCTGACCATCGGAACAAAGCATACAGAAAACCTGATCATCGATACCGGGATTGAAAAGGGAAAACAGGAAGAGAAGGAAGACGAAGAAGAGTTTTTCATTAAAGGATTGCCCAAAGAAGGAAAAGCAGCAGAGCCGGAAAGCCAAACGCCGCGACAGCAAGAAGTTAAACCAGATAGCAGGAATGAACATAAGTTTATCGATACTCCTAAATTGCAGGGCATTAAAGTAGTTGGAAAAATAGACCTGAACGAAAGGAATCCTAAAAGGAAACCGCTGGAAGAAAAACAACCAGAGGTGGAAGCCAAGGCAATAAAAGAGGAAGAGGCGGTTAAACCTGAAGAAACCAAAGCCGAAACCACGGTTACAAACCAGGCTGAAACCGTAGAAGAAAAAGAAACCGTTGAGGACCAGAAAGTAGAAGAGCAGGTAGCGGAGCCAGTAGAAGAGAAAAAAACAGAAGAACCAGAGGAACAAGAGTTGGAAGCACCTGTGGAAAGCACTGCCCCTCCAGTAGAAGAGGTGAATGCTGAAGCCGAAGAGGAAAAAGAAGCGGAAGCACCCAAAGACACCGCAGCCGCACCAGAGGAAAAAGAAGAAGCGCAGCCAGCAGGCGGAAAGGTGATTGAAGCTAAAGCAGAACAGTTGCGGGGCTTAACCGTGCTGGGTAAAATTGAATTGCCCAAAGAATCTAAAAAACTGGCTAAACCCGTAGCCTCATCCGACGAACAGAAGAAAAAGAGAAAGCGCAGAAGACTGGTTAAAGTAAAAGACCAGGAAAAAAGTCAGGAGAGCAGAACGCTGGATTTCAAGAAAAAAGATAAAGACAAGGAAGATAAAAAGGTTAAGCAGGTCAAGAAGAAAAAGACTTCTTACCGCGAAGAGCCTTCTGAACAGGAGGTACAGGCTCAGTTGAAAGAAACCCTGGCTAAAATTAGTGGTGGAAGTAAAAAATCAGCGAAAAGCTCCCGCAGCCGCTTAAGAAGAAGAACCGAAGCCAGAGAGAAAGAGGAACTACTGAATGCCGAAGAGGAAGCTAAAGTACTGAAAGTAACTGAGTTTGTTTCGGCCAGCGATCTTGCTTCGCTGATGGATGTATCAGTGAATGAGGTAATCTCTACCTGTATGTCGCTGGGCATGTTTGTTTCCATTAATCAGCGGTTAGATGCCGAAGCCATTACCGTAATCGGCGATGAATTTGGCTATGAAGTTGAGTTTATCGACACCGATGATGATGTTGAAATAGAAGAAACCAAAGATAAGGCTGAAGATCTTCAGGACAGAGCACCCATTGTTACCATTATGGGGCACGTAGATCATGGCAAAACATCGCTGCTGGATTATATTCGAAAGGCGAAAGTAACCGAAGGAGAAGCCGGGGGTATTACCCAGCATATCGGTGCTTATGACGTAACTACCAACAGCGGAAAGCGTATCGCTTTTCTGGATACACCCGGTCATGAGGCTTTTACCGCCATGCGGGCCCGCGGAGCCAAAGTTACGGATGTGGTCATTGTGGTGGTAGCGGCCGACGACAGTGTAATGCCCCAAACCAAAGAGGCGATCAATCATGCGCAGGTGGCAGGTGTGCCCATTGTAATTGCCATTAATAAAGTAGATAAGGCCAATGCCGATGCTAATAAAATAAAAGAACAGCTATCCCAGATTAATATTCTGGTGGAAGACTGGGGAGGGAAATATCAGTCTCAGGAAATTTCCGCTAAAACCGGACAGGGCGTGGAAGACCTTCTGGAGAAGGTACTGCTGGAGGCAGAATTGCTCGAATTAAAAGCTAATTATAATCGCCATGCGGTTGGAACCGTAATAGAAGCTACCCTGGACAAAGGACGTGGTTACGTAACTACCCTTCTGGTACAAAACGGTACCCTTTCTTTGGGCGATGTGGTATTGGCTGGTGCCCATTATGGCAAAGTAAAAGCGATGTTCGACCATCGTAGTAATAAGCTGAACAAAGCCTCACCGGCTACCCCGGTGTTAATGCTTGGCTTAGATGGGGCGCCACAGGCTGGCGACAAATTTAATGTGATGGAATCGGACCGTGATGCCCGCGAAATCGCTAATAAGCGTGAGCAGATTATCAGGGAACAGAACCTTAGGGTGAAGAAACACATTACCCTTGATGAAATTGGCCGAAGGCTGGCCATTGGTTCGTTTAAGGAACTGAACATTATTGTAAAAGGTGATGTGGATGGTTCCGTAGAAGCGTTATCCGATTCACTGCTTAAATTGTCAACCGAAGAGATTCAGGTGAACATTATTCACCGGGCAGTAGGACAAATTTCTGAATCAGACGTGCTGCTGGCTTCCGCGTCCGACGCCATTATTGTAGGGTTCCAGGTACGGCCATCCTCCAGCGCGAGAAATCTGGCAGATAAGGAAGAGATTGAAATCAGGCTCTATTCTATTATTTACGATGCGATTAATGAGGTTACCGCCGCCATGGAAGGCATGCTGGCCCCTACCGTAGAAGAGGTAATTACCGGAAACGCGGAAGTACGGCAAATATTTAGAATCTCAAAAATTGGGGTAGTAGCCGGTTGTTACCTAACCGATGGCACCATCAAACGATCCAGTAAGGTACGGGTAGTGCGTGACGGTATTGTTGCCTTTTCCGGAGAAATCAGTCAGTTGAAAAGAGGAAAAGAAGATGTGGCGGAAGTGCGAACAGGATTTGAATGTGGTATCAGTATTAAAAACTTCAACGACATCAAAGAAGGTGATATTATTGAAGGCTTCGAGTACAAAGAAGTGAAGCGAACTTTATAAAAATAAAAATTCTATTTTAAAAATGAGCCTTCATGCTGTATGAAGGCTTTTTTTTTGAATGTTTAAGTAGGTGAGCAAAAGTAATAAAGTACTCCTTGCCGGATTTATTCCGCGCCGCGGTGGCCGGCATCTCCTTGATGGGACCCAGTGCGACTGCCGCCGGAATTCGGCCCAGCCTCATCCGGGGGGATGCCTGAAAATTTATCTCCACCTGCTTAAGAGAAAAGTTATGCAACTGCTTCAATCTCTTTCGCTGGCCTGTATCTGGATTTTTGCCGCAATGGTAATCATTGGGTTGTACAAACCCTGGGTGGTATTCTGGTGGGCCGATTACGCGCACCGAAAGCGGGTACTGCTTACGTATGGGTCTTTGTTGCTTGTGAGCTTGTTAGCGTATATTGTTTTAAATAAATTGACCTGATAAATTGACCGTCACCGATGTTGTCTGTGACGAGGCGCCTGATTTTCCCCGCTCAGGCGCAGGACTTCCAGCCTTATCATGTCGCGTATCTTTTTCAATCGGATAGCCGAAGCGAATGAAGCATAACGCGGCTTATTGTTTCAATTTTCAACATTCAATGCTCAATTCCATAAACACGGTTCGCGGTGTAATTGAGCGTTGATCATTGAACATTGAGTAAATATGAGACAGGATAAGGGTGCGGCGGCACTGAGCCTGTAATTGGCTAACTTTAATTACTTAATTTTCTGCTGGGCACTTTAATGCCTAAGGCTTCCAGCAGTTGCGGATTATCCTGGAGGGCGACTCGGGCCACCTGCCGAAAATCGCTCATCCATTTATTCAGTGCTTGAATAGCTTCGTCGCGTTTTTGGGTAGCGCTCTGGGCTTCGCCTCTTTTTCGCATTTGCTGCTGGCGTTTGGCGAACAAAGCTTCTGCCATGGCTTTGGATTGGTTCAATACTTCGGGCGAAATACCGTAACGGCCCATCGCTTCCTCTATTTCCGCCGACCGGCTGTAAAACGCGATTGCCTGCGCCATCCACTCATCGATAGATCTTTTTCTGGGACCATTGAGCTGTAATTTTTCCAGCATGCCCCTTTTTCCTTTAAAAGCCAGGTTCGCCAGCGTTACATGTTCGTCGTATATGGCTTTAATAGCCGTTATTTCTTCTTCCAGGGAATCGGTAGCATCATACTGAGAGCCATACTTTTCCTGCTTGCTAAGGTGAAGTAGGTTGGCCTGCTCGCACAAAATTCTGCCTTTCTTCAGCGTTTTTGGCCCATAGTTGAAAAGCGACAGCTTTTCTAAAAGCTCCGGGTGGTTCATCGCGTTCTCGATAGCGTGCCGCGACTGGAAAATGGTACGACTAATAGAAGTTTTCATAATATTTCTGTTTAAATAACTAATGCCACAAAATTAACAGGTTTATACAGTATAAAACAGCAAGAAAGCCAACAGCCGCACGGGTGTAAGGAATAAAAGAATGAGATAACAGAAGGTATACAGATGCTCAGGCACAAAAAAAACGAAATACCGTTGGTAACCACATTGGTAAGGCAAAAAAAATTAATATTCCGTCGGCAACCTTACACAAAAAGCATTTTGAATGAATTTACCGCCGGAAACCTCATTCAAAAGTAAGAAACGGGTAACTTACCGATCTCCCGTCCATTTTTTTTCGATTTCATGTAAGGTTACCAGCTTCCCGTCCATTTTTTCAAGCAAACCAACGAGCCACCACCCGGAAAACCCATTTTTTCAGGCAAAAGTACGCGCTTGCCGAAAGAAACCCGATGTAAGACCGTTAAGGTATTTGCCTTCTATTAGAAAACACAGGAAAAACTTATAAAGAAAGCAAAGCAGCAAGTGGGGTTCAGGGCAGGTTAGGTTTGGGTAAGAAGTAGTATGTTTTTCTGCTGGCGCGGGGGCAAAAGCAGCGAAAGCTTACCTGCAGGAGGTTGGCAAGCGAAAATTAGCAGCCATAAGCGGCGGAACCAATTTAGCGCCAAAGAGGATCAACAGCGGCAAATAGATGTAATTACCTGAAAACACAAAGTACAAAAAGCGTTTGTAAACGTTTGCACAATGGCGTATATCTCCGTATTTTGTCATAGTAACCGCCATATGGCGGTTATCAAGATGTTGGTGGCAAGTGTATCAGAAAAAGTAACAACATATAAAAACAATGCAAGACATACTATTTGACTTTATATCAAAATACGTTTCTCTGACAGAAGATGAGAAGAACGCAATACTTTCGTTAGACTTATTCCGCTCTGTTAAGAAGGGGACTACTATACTCAAAGAAGGACAAAAATCGAAAGAAAGCTACTTTGTTCTAAAAGGCTGTATTCGGACATATTACATCATAGATGGTGAAGAAAAAACTACTGCTTTCTACACAGAAATGGAAGCTTTGACACCTCCTTGTGTAATAAATAAAGCTCCTTCTGAATATTTCATTAGTTGTGTTGAAGACAGTATTCTTACTGTTTCAAATGCTGATATGGAAGTAGAAACAAACAGTAAATTTCCAAAGTTTGAAATAATGTGTAGAAAATTGTCGGAAGAATTGTTAGCTAAACAACGAATAGACTTTGACGAGTTTAAGACTTCTTCACCTGAACAACGATACCTGAACTTACTACAGAAAAGACCGGACCTTATTCAACGTGTTCCACAACACCAATTAGCGAGCTATTTAGGCATCAAACCTCAGTCATTAAGCAGACTACGAGCAAGAGTTTTTGAAAAAAACAAGAGTTAAGTTTCTTTTCTTAACTTAAGTGAACGAGATTAGGTAATTCCTCAACCTACCTTTGCATTATCGTTTAACAACTAATAGTTTTGATATGCAAAAGAAAATTTTATTGTTCACTTTGTCCTTAATAATGACGTGCACGCTACAAGTTAAAGCACAGGATG
>JBGTIS010000071.1:0-8248 GCA_041745535.1 Cyclobacteriaceae bacterium
AAATAAGCAGGTGAGCAAAAGTAATAAAGTACTCCTTGCCGGATGAGGCTGGGCCGAATTCCGGTGGCCGGCACCCGGCATCCGCTTCATGGGACCCCGGAATAAATCCGGTCGGCGCCCCGACGGGGAGAATGCCCTAAAACTATTGCTCACCTGCTTAAATTCTTCTTTTCACATAAAGAAACCCTGCTTTGAGAACAAAACAGGGCTTAATTTTTTATATTCCATCAAAATCTAATAACCAGGATTCTGTGGCCTCAGGTTTGGATTAATGGTTAAATCAATCTGTGGCAGTGGCATCAGATAATCCCGATTCGGATCGAAAGTAGTATGCGGTTCCAGCGAATTGGGACCGGTAAATACCTGCTGGCCCAGTTTCCTTCTCTTGATGTCGTACCAGCGCTTGTACTCAAAAGACAGTTCCAAACGCCTTTCCTCCAGCACCAGATCAATAAATGCCGGTTTGCTTATGCCGGCGGTTACATCGGCAGGAAAGCTCGTATTTACACCAGCCCAGTTTCGGGCTCTGGCACGTACCTGATTGATGTATCCAATAGCTTCATCATTCGGTCCTGCCGTTTCAGCCAAAGCTTCGGCGGCGATCAGGAGTACTTCGGCATAGCGTATAGCGGAATAATTGTGATCAGAATCTCTGCCATCACCGCTTGCGTTACCAGGGAAGCGGGCATACTTCGCGATATGGGGACGTTGTGTGTTGTCGTACTCACTATAAGATACCAGCACACCATTTACCAGAATGGAATCTTCAAAACTTACCTGTTTGCGGTAATCTCTGTCGTCCCAGGTAGTATACACTTCCATAGAAGGCACCAGCACGCTCCAACCCTGCTGGTCGGCACCCCGCACACCCGTCATGGGTGGCATCAGGTCATCATCAGCCCCGCCCGATCCTGACTGCAGTCCCAGGAAGTCGATTGTAAAAATATGCTCGTCGCGATCGGTATTTTCAGCTTTGAAAAGCGTTTGATAATCCGTTTCCAATGCGTAGCCAAATCTGTCTTTGTTATCAATTACCCATTTGGCTTCGTCATAAGACCTTTGATAGTCTTCGAGGGTAAGCATTACAGATGCCAGATAGGAAGCGGCTGTACCTTTGGTCGCCCTGGACCGGATGCCGCCATTCTGCACGTCAGGAAGCCATGCTTTGGCGAATTCCAGGTCTTCCACAATGCCCATATACACCTCACTGGCAGGCGTTTTAGAAACATCCTGTACCGATTCAGGATCGGTAATGAAATAATCGATATAAGGCACATCGCCAAAAATTCTCACCAAATGATAATAGCTGAATGCCCGGATAAATCTGGCCTCAGCGATTAGCGGATTGATATCAGCTTCAGCAAGTCCCAGAGACTCCGCGCCGGCAATGGCCGCATTGGCCGCACTGATGGTCTGGTACCAATAGGGCCAGAACAGGTTTACCATACCATTGTTGGCATCCATATTAAAATCGTTTACCTGTTGTCTTTCAGCGGGTGTACCCCGGTCTCCAATGTCTACCATATCGCCCCGCAGCATCAGGGCCGAAACAAACTGCCTGCCATATAATCTTTCGGATGAAATCCATCCATAGGCGCCAAAGAGAGCTACTTCCACATCTTTCGCTGAATTAAACAGCGTTTCGGGTGCCAGCAAACCTACCGGCTTTTCTTCCAGATCAGCGCAGCTGGATATGAAAACAATCAATACCAGTATCCATGCTTTTTTTAGTATATTTTTCATAATTAATGCTTTTTATTATGTCTTTAAAAACCGATGTTGAGTCCTACGGTATAAGATTTGGCATTCGGATAACTGCCGTAATCCAAACCAAGGTTGCGGTTGCCATCCTGGCTGCCCGACGACTGGTAGTTTACTTCCGGATCATAACCGGGATAGTCGGTAAGGGTAAGAATATTCTGGGCACTCACATATATTCTAAACTTCTGAATATTTAACCTGTCCAGCAAACCCTGGGGCAGGCTATATCCCAAAGCCAGGTTTTTCAAACGCACATAACTACCATCGTAAATCCAACGCGTTGACACCCGGCGGGTACGGCCTGAAAATGCTTTGGGAACATCGGTGTTGGTGTTATTGGGCGTCCAGCGATTAAGCGCATCGGTAGTGGCATTGTTAATACCAGACAACAGATTAAGTTCCATCAGGGTATAGCTGAGGATATCATTTCCCTGTGAGCCCTGGAAGAATATATTCAGATCAAAGTTCTTCCATTTAAAATCGTTGTTCAAACCCCAGGTAAAGTCAGGATTCGGGTTACCAATTATGGTTCTATCATCGTTATTCAGCGTGCCATCGGGGGCGCCGGTGAGATTCCCTTCCGCGTTTCGACCATTGATATCTCTGAATTTTTCTCCTCCGGCTTCCTGTTCAAACCCACCACCTTCTAAAAACTCATCCCCTTCCTGGTATACGCCATCGTAGATCCAGCCATACAAAGTTCCTACAGACTCACCTTCGCGTAAAAGCTGGGTATTGCCTAAACCTACCATATGGCCCGGGCCTGACCCATATTCAATATCATTCCCTTCAGGCAGCGATAGCACTTTATTCTTGTTGGCAGAAATATTAAAATCGGTAGTCCACGTGAAAGCGCCAGTCAGGTTGCGCGATGAAATCATTGCTTCCATTCCTTTATTCTCTACTTCACCCAGGTTTCTGATCTGGCTGGTATAGCCCGAATAAGGCGGTAAGGGAACCGCGAACAAAAGATCGGAAGTAACCATTCGATAATAATCTAAAGTTAGGTTAATCCGGTCGTCCAACAACCCGATATCGGCGCCAATATCAAATTGGGCAGTGGTTTCCCAGGTAAGGTTTTCATTGGCAACCGCCGTAGGTCGGGCGGCATTTACCACCTGCCCGCCAATCACGGAAAACACACTTGAAAACCGGGCTAATGTCTCGTAGGGGTTAATAGCCTGGTTACCCGTAAGTCCATAGCTTACCCGCCATTTCCAGAAGCTCAGCCAATCCACATCTTCCAGGAACAATTCTTCTTTCATGTTCCAGGCAAAAGCACCGGAAGGGAAAAACGCCCATTTGTTGTTTTTACTAAAGTTAGAAGCGCCATCATACCGGGCATTGAAAGTTAACAAATATCGGTCGAGCAGCGAATAGTTCAGCCTTCCGTAATAAGAAGAGATGGTCCATTCAGTAAGTCCTGAATTCGGTGCCTGGTATACGGCCGCTGATTCAAGGCCCCAGAAAGAAAAAGAGTCGTTGATAAATGCCTGGCTTCTGCCACCCCAGTCTTCCGAAGACGACGTCTGGAAGGAATAGCCTATCATGGCAGACAGGTTATGAATTTCAGCAAACGACTTACTGTAGGTAAGATAATTTTCGTTCAGCAGCAGGGTGCTTTTAGAACCATCCACCTGGGCGTCGCCCCCACCGGCGTTTCGGCCTTCCTGCAAGGTGGCGGGAGAATACCTGCCCCGTCGGCCACTGTTGGTGGTTGCCCCAAAAGAAGTCCTGAATTTCAGGTCATCGAAGATATCATATTCGGCGAATATATTGGCCTGAAAACGATCGTTGACGGATTCATCCTGTAACTGGGTGGCAATGGCATACGGATTGTCGATAGGATCGTTCAAACGGGCAATGGTAAAGGTACCATCCGGATTATAGATGTCTCTGTCAGGTTCAAATTTGAATGTAGAAGAAACCACCCCCGGGGTAAGTCCGCCTGATCCTTCCTGGGTTCGCACGCCATCGGTCGTATTCCGCTGGGCGAAAAGGTTTACTCCGACGCGCAGCTTTTCGGTAGCTTTAATGTCTATATTACTGGTGAGTGAAAACCGGTCGTAAGCCGAGTTAACAATCACCCCTTTTTGATCAAAATAAGATCCTGATACATAATAATTAACCGATTCGTTACCACCGGAAAGCGAGAGCTGGTAATTCTGTATGCCGCCTGTTCTGAAAATCTCATCCTGCCAATCGGTATTGCCACCACCGGGTTCTATGCCCGGTCGGGCCTCCTGGATATAATTATAAAACTGCGTGGCATTCAGCAGGTCGAGCCTATTGATTTCATTTTGCAAAGAGTAGGAAGAATTAAAATCAATTTTTACCTCACCGGATTCGCCTCTTTTGGTAGTTACCATAATTACCCCATTGGCACCTCGTGATCCATAGATCGCGGTAGCGGAAGCGTCTTTTAGTACTTCAATAGAGGCGATATCTTCTGGCGGCGGCAAAGCTCCTCCTATAAAACCGTCCACCACATAAATGGGATCGCTGCTGGCGTTAATAGAAGTTCCGCCCCGTATCCTTACTTTTAAGGATGAGCCGGGGGCTCCATTGTTCGACTGGATATTGACACCAGCGGCACGCCCCTGTAAGGCCTGCACCGTACCCAGCGCCGGATAGGCGGTAAGTTCTTCCGACTTCACAGAAGACACCGATCCGGTAAGGTCACTCTTTTTCACCGTACCATAACCCACTACTACTACCTCAGATAAGGACTGGATATCAGGTGAAAGCGTCAGATTAATGACAGACCTGCCACCAATTTGAATTTCCTCCGTCTCGTAGCTGATATAAGAAAAAACCAGCACTGTTACTTCATCGCTTACCGTAATTCGGTAGTTACCATCCGCGTCTGTCACCGTTCCGGTTGTGGTACCTTTGGCCAGAATATTGACTCCGGGAAGCCCTTCGCCGGTTCCTAAGTCGGTTACCTTACCGCTGATAGTTTGCGCCAAAGCCTCAAATTTGTTATTTACCTGTAACACTGCGACAGGCAGGGTAGTTTTCCCCACCGCTTCCATCAGATTGGGCAATGTCCGGATGGTATTCCTTTTTGAACTTTCTTCATCCTTTCTTTTGAAGATGACAAACAGGTTTTTTCCTACCTTTTCGTAAGTAAGATTCAGCGGTTGCAGCACTTTTTCCACAATTTCGTCTATAGCTTCCCCAGACATGGTGTCCAGGTTGTCGGTCACAAACTTCCCTTCTACCGTTGTTCTTACATAATTAAACTGCACCTGGTACAGGTTTTCAAGTTCTGACAGGACTTTTTTCAATTCTTTTTTGTCCTGATTCTCGGCACTGCTATGTTGGTGCATGCTTGCCAGTTGTTGTGCAAATGCGTTAGTTGCTGACAAGGCCAAGGTGCCTGTCAAACCCAACAACATCGCGTTCCAAAAAAATTTACGTACATTTTTCCACATTGAAGGAGTAATTTAAGTTAAACATAATTTCCAGAGCACCCCAACATCATCAGGGCTGATTATTTGCTTTGATTGTGATACGCTTTCCATTTCTGATCACCTGCATATCAAAGGAATTCTTTATCGTTATAAAAAACGCTTCCGCGCTGCTGGTTGGAATTACGCCAGTAAACCTTTGCTGAAGTATGGAATCCTGCTCTACGGTAATTTCAAATCCAAACTGCCGCTCTACATCCTGAATCACATCGGCAATGGAGGCTTCTTCATAAATGAGCTGATTATTGCGCCAGGCCGTTTCTTTTTCGGTATTTGTTTTTTCTTTGGATACTTTATTATCGCGATGGGTATAAGCGAGGAGTTCGCCAGGTTCCATTTCCACTATTTGTTCAGCAACATGTGCATTCTGAAAGTCAATTTTAACTTTTCCGGAACTTAGTATGACCTGGGTTTTATCGGCACGTTCGTCTACATTAAACTCTGTGCCGAGCACCTCTACATTCAGATGACCGGTATGCACCACAAATGGGGTATGATGCTGCTGATGGGTTACTGAAAAAAAGGCCTCTCCTTTTAACCACACTTCTCTGTTAGGAGAATTCCAGAATCGTTTGTAAATAATTTGTGAATTCGCGTTCAGGTTCACCACCGACTGGTCGGGTAGTACTACCGTTTTCAATTCCCCGTAAGCGGTTGTAATAGCAATGTCCCGCGAAAAATTCGCATACGCATACCAGCACACAATCGCAATTATGACCACTCCGGCTAACGATGTGGCAACCCGGTACCATTTTCTGATATGCGTTGGAGCGCTTTTCTGAGCTACCATTTGTACAATTTTACCGGAAGGTAAGGCATCCTCTTCAGACTCATTAACAGCTTGTTGTATCGCATCCCACACGGTTTGAAAGTCATGATTTTCCGGATAATCTTTTTTGAAATGAATCAGCAGAATTGTTTGACGGGCCTGACTGACCAAAGTAAATTTTTCCGGATTATCACGGATCCAGGCTTCCCAAAAAGCGGTATTCTCCGCATTAGGAGCCAATACCCATTGCTTGAAATTTTCGTCAAGCGCGAAATCAGTTACATTAAAATCAATGTACTTCATAGTAGATAGAGATAATTCTACTACCAAGAGGGATCGTTCTGAGAAACCTTAGCGCCGGAAATAAAAAAAATTGTGTAAAATACAGTCGCGACAAAAAATAATAACAATTAGCGCGAATTCACAAACAGTATACAATTTTCAATAAATAAATGGCAATGAGATAAGCACCTTATGCTGTTATTTGAATAGAAAAAGGATGGGCAATCCAAAAGCGGTAATTCTTCGCGTATTTTTGCGCAAATAGTGGAGCGCCTTAGAGAAGAGCACATACGTAGAATCAATGCTTAATGACATAATAGCAGAAACTTCCTCAGAGGTCATGTTCTCATAATACCGTAAAAACAGCGCTTCTTTCTGCCGTTTGGGGAGCTTATTCAGGCATTCCAACAATTTTTCTTTTTGTTCTACAGCGATTTGCGACTGGATCAGCTTTTCTTCGTAGGGAAGTTCAAAAACAAAATTCTGAAATTCGTTATCGGTTCGTAATACTTTATTTTTCTTTAATTCTGTAATAATCTTCCGTCTTAAAGCTTTAAACAAGTAGTACTTTATAGAAGTAGCGACTGTCAGATTTTTTCTGCTTTTCCAGATATGAATAAATAAATCCTGTATGCAATCTTTTACCAAACCCGCATCGGGGGTAATCTTCAGTCCATAATTGTAAAGCTTAAAAAAATGATGCTGGTACATAATGGCCAAAGCACGCTGGTTGCCCAGCCGAAATGCCTCCCATAACTGCTGGTCATTACCCATGGGATTTACCAAAGCAGCATTTTCTTTTTTAGAGTAGATAAGCCTTTGGTTCATATTAAAAATTAATTTGCGGTGCCCATTTTTACAGCAATCTGATCAAAAGTAACACAAAAGATTTCTCGAATTGACATTACCGGAAGTTTTTTGCTTTAAACCTGCCTCAATTAGAAGATTTAGGAAATATTCAATGCCTTTTATGAAATTGTAAAAATTATTTCAGCCACTTTTCCAGGTTTTCCTTTACGAAAGCATCATCGTTCAGGTCGGGATAGGCCGCATACACCCTGGAAATCTCATCACTTTGTCCTGCCGACATACATTCTTCCGGATTGAGGCACCAGGTTCCCTCCAGTAATCCCTGCCGTCGCAACACTTCGTGGATACCCGCTATACATCCTTCAAAATAATGTGCCGCATCAAAAAATGCCGCGTTCGTGTCAGTAACGGCGATGCCTTTGGTTAATATCTCTTCAGGAATATGATTTGCTTTTTTTCTGATCTGTTTGATTTCTGCTAATAATTCCACAGCTTTCCGGGTCCAGACCGCCCAATGGCCGAGCAATCCACCCACAATAATTTTTTCTCGCTTCTCTCCATTGATATTGAATCGGTAAGTGGTGAGCAAGTCGGCCACAATGTTATCGTCATTACCCGTATACAAGGCGATATCCTGAAATCGGGAAGAATGACAAACTGCCCGCACCACATCCAGGGTCTGATAGCGGTTAAAAGGCGCCATTTTAATGGCCTGCACCTGCGGAATATCAGCGAAATCTTTCCAGAAATCAAAACTCAGTACTTTGCCCCCCACGGCAGGTTGCAGATAAAAGCCAAATACAGGAATGATTTCCGCGATCTTTTCCGTTCTTCTGATCATTTCCGCTTCAGATAAATCGGCCAGTCCACCGTTGCTGACCAGCCCGATATCATAACCCAGTTCCACGGCCAATTCCGCCTCTCTGATTGCCTGATCGGTGGGGCCAACAATTCCGGCTACTTTAATGAATGGGCGATCTAAGCGCGCGTTTTTTACTTCTTCAGTAGCCAGTTCCAGCACAGGTTTTAAAAGGATGAACTCCTTTTTCCTGATTTCAAACTGGGTAGTATGCACGCCTACTGCCACACCACCTGCTCCACTATCCATATAATACCGGGTAAGGGCACGCTGCCGCCTTTCGTCCATTTTTCT
>JBGTIS010000072.1:0-3034 GCA_041745535.1 Cyclobacteriaceae bacterium
AAAGATGGATACGCTTTAAACGGGGATGCCATGTGGGGTTATTTGATGGAAAACGGTTCGCCCGGACAGGCGGCCCGGCTTCGGCAGGACCCATGGAACCAACCGGATGCGCCTTTACTTACCATTCAACTTAATAAAACAGGCACAGCAGGATTTTCCTTAGATTTAGCGCAATTGATGGAAGAAAGTGCCATGTGGTTGCCAGCACAGGATGTGTATATTACTCTGGCCGATAAACCCATCCGTTTTAAAAAGCATCTTGCTTCCTTAAAAGGAGCGCGTACGCTGGAACGTATTGAAAAAGAACCGGATGCTTCGCTGGAACAGTTTAATAAGCTTTGGGAAGATGTTGGCGATCCTTATGCCTGGGACGTATCCTGGCAAACGAAATACCTGGGAACTACCGGGCACCTGGTGGTAACGGCCGCTTCTCATGGTGCTATTTATAAGTTTGCCGTGGACCGTTGGGGGAATATTCGTCCGGATTTTGCCTCTCCGCATAAATTCCGGATGGATTATCAATGGAAAGACAGCCAGTGGAAAAGCCAGAAAATTGTAAACGGTCTTCCTATTATCGTGACCAATCTGGAGAAAAACGGACAGCTTTGTGAAATGGAGCAATTCGCTTCTCCGCTCAATGCACCGGAAACGGCCAACTATGGTTATGTGGAAAGCGTAATGCTGACCAAAGTGAAAATTTCCGGAAAGCCGGGACCGATTAATTTTGGACTTTCCTTCACCAGCGAATCAGAAGACCACTGGATTGAAGCGATAAAGGTCAATGATTCATGGGCGGTTACAGATATACAAACCGGCCAAATCTGGATGGTTTTGGAATCAGGCAATGGTTTGACCGTGCAAGTGGATAGTGTGCGGCAAGCAGAGGGTAAGCAGGTATCGATAACCGTTTCCGGAGACCTTTCACAGGGTGAAACACAGGAATTCCTGGTAAAGCTGCCTTCCCCTCTAGTTGATTATGATGAAATTTCACAACTCAGTGACCTGAATTTTGATGCTGCCAGGAACAGTACCATCAAATACTGGGAGGATTGGGAAAAGCAGGGAGCACAGTTCCAGGTTCCTGAGAAAGCGGTGAATGATCTTTATCGGGCGAACTTATGGCATGCGTTAATTCTGCCCCGTCATACGCTTGGTAAAGATGGAGAAACCCATATGGATCTTCCCTATGCCAATACGGCTTATGGTCAGAAAAATGCCGATTGGCCTATTAATCAGTCCGTATATGTAGATTATATGATTTATGGTTTACGGGGTTATGAAGATGTGGCTGAAGCAGAGATAAAAGCAATGTTTAAAACCCAGCAACAACCAGATGGTCGGATTGGCGGCTTTGCTAACTGGGGTGTGTATTCGCCCTCTCATTTGTATACCATCGCACAAATGTATTTGCTTTCCGGAAATCAGAAACAATTTGAACAGCTATTGCCCCAATCCCTGAAAACCCTGGATTGGTGTCTGGAACAGATCGCTAACGCAAATGCTCGGGAAAACCAATCCAGATTGATCTTAGCACCCCTGAATGACCTGACCAATGAAGAAAGGGAGTGGGCATTTACGCAGGCTTACTTTGTGGCGGGCCTTGAACTGTTTGGTAAGGCATTGTCGGCATACCATCATCCCCGAGCGGAAGAAGTCAGGCAGGCAGCCGCAAAAATGAAAAGCGATGTGGTTCGGGAATTTGCCCGAAGCAGTGTAAAATCTCCCGTAGTGGAATTAGCCGATGGCACCTGGAGCAATTTCGTACCAACGGATGCCCTGACACCCAGGCGGATGATGGAGCAGTGGTATCCCACGGATGTAGATTGTGGTCCTTTGCATTTATCCCGGCTTGGTGTTTTTGAACCCTACAGCTTTCTTACCACCGCTATGCTCAATGATCATGAAGACAATCTTTATTTGAAAAATCAGGGAGCTGCCAATGAACCTATTTATGTGCAGCAGGCAACGGCGTATTTACTGCGGGATGATCCGAAAGCAGTGATCCGAAGTTTTTATAGCCTGATGGCCTGCGGATTTTCACACGGGCAATTGAGTCCACTTGAGCACCGTTGGGCATGGGGACAGTATTATGGACCACCCAGTACCGATGGGGCCTGGTTTGAAATTTATAGAAAAATGCTGGTGAATGAATTTGGACCCGACACCCTGCTCATCGGGCAGGCGATTCCACGGCCGTGGTTAGCGGATGGAAAGCACATTGAAGTGAAAAAAGCGCCTACATATTTTGGAGATATTTCCTTTACCATCCACAGCCAGACTTCCAAAAATGAAATTACGGCTTCGGTAGCACTTTCCGACCGAAAACCTCCCAAAGAATTACGGGTTCGGCTCCGGCATCCACAGGAAAAACCCATTCGTTCAGTAACGGTGAATGGTAAGGAATGGAGTAATTTTAATAAGGATAAAGAATATATCAGTATACCCAATCCTGGTGCCGCTAAATATTTGATTAAAGCAAAATACTAGAGGGTGTTAACATTCAGGCTGTCGAGGGATTTTTATTTACACCCTATCTTCCTGAATCCTGATTAATCCCCATTATAGAGATTTTAACAAAACAATGCGGATGAAAGTGGAGGCGATTGAATTTGATAAGGGATTATTTGTAAAAACCATCGTATATCAAGCATTTGCTTAAGTAGTGGAGCAATTGTTTTAGGGCATTCTCCCCGGATTTATTCCGGGGGTCCCATGAATGGGATGCCGGGTGCCGGCCACCGGAATTCGGCAGAGCCTCATCCGGCAAGGAATACCTTATTACTTTTGCTCACCTGCTTATAATCCTATATTTTGAATTTACAAAAATGCGATACACTAAAAATTGCTACCCGTTCCTGTTTGTAGCTCCACTGTCATAACCTGCCTCCTGGTCATTTTCGGGGAAGTCTGCTGCCGCTGATACCTGGCAGTGGAACTTTTCCTTCTAAGGTTCCTTTTCAGGATTCGCCCGCAGTGAGGGCTATGGTTCCGGCATTCGGACGGGCCTGGTAAATAACATAACGACCTGCTTGAT
>JBGTIS010000073.1:0-70006 GCA_041745535.1 Cyclobacteriaceae bacterium
ACATATCGTTCAGCCTATTGTAGTAACTAATAATCAGGTACATGGCGGCGCCGTCGTTGTAACTTTTAATGTTATTTCTTTTCTTAAATTCTTTTACCTGTTCGTCAAAATCACTCATCAGTGGTAACACATCCTTTTTAAAGTTTTTGATCTGACTTACCGTACCTTCGCTTAACTGATACCACTCGTCAATAGTATATTCATCGTCTGCGTAAAAAGCATCAAATTCAGTTACTCTGCGCAACAAGCTAATTTTACCTGAAGTAACTACCTGAAACAATTTTTTACCGGGGACTGAACCAAATTTTCCTGACTGGTAATTAAAAGATTGGTATATGCGCTGGTTTTCGCATTCATCTATGGTAATAATCTGATCTATCATAGAGGCATGGAAAGATAGCATTACATCTTCTTTTTCCACCACCACACGGTCGGTTGTAAAATCAATATCCACTACACCTTCAACCGACATTTGATTTTGTAAATATACTTTACCATAACGGGTAGGTTGTGCAAATGCTATAAAGCTGATCAGGGTAAGTCCGAGTGATAATAAAAATGATTTCATAGCTGTTGTTATTTTGTTGTTAAATGTCTTGTTGTAAACTACTCTACAAATGTATGTAATTTTTTTATGAAAAAACATACTTTTTTTAAGAAAAATTATAAAAAACTAATAATAGTTTACATTAATATAATTTATGACTTATATTAAGTAAATAAAACATTTCTATTATATAAAAAGTAAAACTCGTATATATGGCTGTTATTCAGTTATTTAAGTCAATAAAACTGAATATAAATCAAGTTATGGGAAACTCATAGAAGGTCAGGTTTTCTTGAATCCTACATCTGTAAGTATATTACCCCCAGACAAGTTTTATTCTGAAAAAAGATATGTTTAAAGTTCTGCCTTTAATTGAGTCCTCATACCATCAATAAGATTTAAGGTGCATAAGAAGCAGTTTAAATTTCTATAATTGCTTGGGGCTTGTATATTTGAATGGGAAACAATGTTTTCAAAAATAACTATTCTAAAAATCAGAAGCTGGCAAACGAAATATTTGAGGTGTAAAATTTTTTTGAAATGAATTTAGTATCCATTACAACCCTAAAGGAGTATCACGGCATTATCTTATAAAAATTAAAATCTATCAAAACTATCACGATGAAAACCCATTTTGTTCCATTCATATTAGTTTACCTGCTTATCTTTTCTTCCTATAATAAAGAAGCCATACCACCACCCGAAGTCGTAGGGCCTGTGCCTACTGAAGCTCAATTGGCCTGGCACGAAATGGAGACAAATGCTTTTATTCATTTTACCACCAATACATTTACCGGATTAGAATGGGGATATGGTAATGAAAGCCCCTCTATTTTTAATCCTACCCAACTTGATGTAAACCAATGGATCTCTACCTTGAAAGATGCCGGATTTAAAGGTATAATCCTGACCTGCAAGCACCACGATGGCTTTTGCCTGTGGCCCAGTCAGTATACCGAACATTCTATAGAAAACAGTCCGTACAAAAACGGTAAAGGCGATCTGGTGAAAGAAGTTTCAGAAGCCTCCAAACGGCATGGTCTTAAGTTTGGCATATACCTTTCGCCCTGGGATAGAAACAGAACAGATTATGGTTCTCCTTCTTATATTGAATATTACCGCAATCAGCTTAAAGAATTATTTACTAATTACGGGCCTGTATTCGAGATGTGGTTCGATGGCGCCAATGGTGGAGACGGTTATTATGGTGGCGCCAACGAAAAACGTGCTATTGACGGAAAAACTTATTACGACTGGCCCACTACCCTTTCGATGGTAAGAGAGATGGAACCGGAAGTTATCTTCTTCAGTGATGCCGGTCCCGGCGTGCGCTGGGTGGGTAACGAAAGAGGAATCGCGGGCGAAACCAACTGGAATATTATCAATCCGGATACATTGTATGCAGGACAGGCAGGCATTACCGATCTTTTGAATACGGGTTCAGAAGATGGTACCCAATGGATTCCTGCCGAAGTAGATGTATCTATCCGTCCGGGCTGGTTTTACCATGCTGAAGAAGATTCCCTGGTAAAATCTCCGGAACGCCTTTTTGAAATTTATTTAACTTCTGTCGGCCGTGGCTCTACCTTATTGTTAAATGTGCCGCCTGACCGCCGTGGGCTGATTCACGAAAATGATGTAGAGGCTTTAAAAGGGTGGAAAGCCATGCTGGATAGGGAATTTAAGACCAATCTGGCAGAAAAAGCCAATGCGGAAGCCAGTTCATACAGGGGAGAAGACAATACATATGCGGCAAGCATGGCTACCGACGGCAATAAGGAAACCTATTGGGCAACCGATGACGAAACCATAACCGGGAACCTTGAGATTGATCTGGGGAGTCCGCAAACGGTTAAATATATTGTTTTGCAGGAATATATTAAACTTGGGCAGCGGGTAAAAGAGTTTAATGTAGAGGTATGGAAAGGGACTAACTGGGAAAAAGTAGCTGATGCTACTACCATTGGTTACAAACGAATTCTTAAGATAGATCCTACCGAAACCAATAAAATAAAAGTGAATATAACCGCATCCAAAGCCTGCGCCCTTATTTCTAATGTAGCGATATATTAGCTTGATAAAATACCAGGTAGAAAGTATATTGTGCGGACAATAATCAGCCACCTTTCCACTTAGCAGTTAAAAAATTTATATGAAAACCACACCTAAAATCCTGGTTTCAATAGCCTTAATCCTTCAAACTTTTGTATGGATAACTCCGGTTTTTGCGCAACAAAGTGGACTTACTGCGCAGCAGGTGATTGAACGCATTCAAAAGCAAGTAGGGCTAACCTGGGGTAACGAAACCGTAGATACCTTCAAAGCAGGTAATCCTAATACCAAAGTTACTGGTGTGGCCGTAACCATGATGGCTACGCTGGACGTGCTTCAAAAAGCAGTGGCAGCGAATTGTAATCTGATTGTTACCCACGAACCTACTTTCTATGGCCATCTAGATGAAACCAAAGCATTGGAGGAGACCAACGACCCTATATATGCCGCCAAAGCTGCTTTTATTAAAGAGCATAATCTGATAATCTGGCGATTTCACGATTACTGGCATCGTCGCGATCCTGATGGCGTGCGGGTAGGGATGATGAAAGCGCTGGGCTGGGAAAAATACCAGAAAAACGTTGGAGATGATGTATTTGAAATACCGGAAACGAGCCTAAAGAAACTGGCTGCTGAAGTAGAAAAAAAACTGGATATTCATACCATGCGTGTGGTGGGCAATCCGGATATAAAAGTAACCAAACTGGCACTGGCACCCGGTTTTCCCGGCTTTGAGTATCAGAGGCAGCTACTCGCGCGCGACGATGTGGAGGTACTCGTAATGGGCGAAGCCCATGAGTGGGAAACTATTCTGTATGGAGCCGATGCCGTGGCAGCCGGCATGAAGAAAGCACTGGTTATTATGGGACATATTCCTTCCGAACAGGCAGGGATGGATGAATGCGCCAGTTGGATGCAAAGTTTCCTAACGGAAGTTCCAGTTAAGTTTATACCAGCTTTAGAACCTTTCTGGACGCCTTAAGCATGTCATATTCTAATAAATGCGTCAGCCAACCGTACAAACTGATTACCCAGAAAAAGAAATAGTTTATCTTTTCTGTTTATTAGTACTCACTTCAATTCAAATAGCCAATGCCCAGAATACAAATTATTTCACCTTCTGTCCGAAAGTTTCTGAATTATAGTTTACTCCTCTTTTTCATTTCTGGGTGTACGCAGCAGACATATACGCAGCAAAAAACTAAGCAAGCAGAATGGGTTGCTCTTTTTAACGGACGTGATACTGACGACTGGATTGTAAAAATACACCACCATGAGGTAGGCGTGAATTTCGGCAACACGTTTCGGGTAGAAGATGGTATCATTAAAGTACGGTATGACCAGTATGGCGATTTTAACGACCAGTTTGGTCATTTGTATTACAAAACTCCCTACTCTTATTATCATCTGGTAGTAGAATACCGGTTTGTAGGCGAACTGCAAAAAGGGGCTCCCGAGTACACACTTTTGAACAGTGGTGTTATGTTCCATTCTCAGGATCCTCGATCTATGCCGAAGGAACAAAACTGGCCTATTTCTGTAGAACTACAATTCCTGGGTGGATTAGGAGATGGCAAACCACGCCCTACCGGAAATATGTGTTCGCCAGGCACCGATGTGGTATATGATGGGAAAATCGATCCACGGCACTGTATTAATTCAACCTCAAAAACTTATGAAGGCGACCAGTGGGTTCGGGCTGAAGTAATTGTGCTGGGCGACTCTTTAATTACCCATATTATCAATGGTGATACCGTACTGCAGTACACCCAACCCCAGATAGGCGGCGGCGTAGTAGAAAACTATGACCCTGCTATTAAGAAGGATGGAAAACTACTAAAAGAAGGTTACATCGCCCTACAAAGCGAAGGGCAACCCATCGATTTTCGTAAGGTAGAAATAATGAATCTGGAAGATTTGTGTAAATAGTGTGAAAATGGTATTAAAATGAATTATTATCCCATTTTGGGAGAAATGCTGATACTATATCATAATTTCTCTAGGGGTAATTCTTTTAATTGCGCCATTCTCATTTTAAATACCCGTTTTATTTCAAAACAACTCATTAGCAATATTTCCTCCTTATTCGGTAGGCCTGCCCATAAAGTACGGTAAAGAAGCAACCTAATCCTCTCAAAAACGAATAAGCTATTTGGTATAAATCTACAGGATGTAGTGTTGTGCTGGAATATTAAGGATTTATCTATTATCAGTTAATAGTATTTGCATCAAAATTGTACAACTGATAAGAGAATAAAACATGTTTGAATATGATTGGATTTGCGCCGGAAAAAATAAAATTAAGCAGAAGAAGAGAATGGCTGGTAAACCGGAAAAAATTGGAGGCTATCCGTTTCAATAAATTAAGTGAAAAAGCAAAGCGAACAGGCAGAACTCATTGGTTAGACCATGTATTGCCCTATGCGGCTTCATTTCTGAAGGTAGCCCAGATGTATAAGCGTGGTGTGCAAAATGCTTTGGACATACAAGTACAGCAGGTTGAACTGAAATACAAAGAGCTACCCGCCGCATTTGATGGATACAAAATATTACACCTTTCCGATTTGCATATTGACAGTTTACCGGGTATTGAAGAAGTTATCTGTAATCGCATCTCCTCATTAGAATACGATTTGTGTGCTTTAACTGGAGATTATCGTCTGCATACTATCGGAAATTATGACGCGGCGTTAGGACCTTTACAAAAAATCATCAATTGCATCAGTGCTAAAGATGGTATGTTGGCTACCTTGGGCAATCATGATACACACGAAGTAGTGCATTATCTGGAAGAAATGGGCGTAAAGGTATTAACTAATGAAACATTCCGGATTGAAAAAGAAAACGAATCCATTGCGTTTACCGGAACGGATGATCCTTGCTATTACTATTCAAACCAGATAAAGCAGGCGCTTGCAGAACCTGTGGGTGGATTTAAAGTAGCCCTGATTCATACGCCAGAGTTGTTTCATGAAGCAGCAGAAAATGGCTATCATTTATACTTGTGCGGGCATACACATGGCGGTCAGATATGTTTACCAACCGGAAAACCAATAATTACACACCTGGAAAAAGGCAAAGATTTTTATAAAGGCTTATGGCAGTATGGCAATCTGAAGGGATATACCAGTATGGGATGTGGCGTTTCAGGATTACCAATCAGGTTCTTCAACCGGGGTGAAATCACTGTATTTACATTAAGGAAAGAATAATTTTTATTTATATTCCATATTAAAAGCGACTATCCAATAGATCGCTTTTTTTGTTTTATGGTATTTGTTAAACTTTTTGGCGTAATTCTCATTAATACAATTACAACCTAACCAGCTTCTTATGAAGGATATTTTGCTGAACTTGCCTGAAGAATTAGAACCATTTCGCGCTCAGTTTGAAGATTCAGTAAAACCATTCGTACGCATCATGGCTACTGCAAAGGAGGACATTCCAATTTGGCAAAGTAAGTTTGGTGGTCTACCCTATCTTCCCCAGGGATTTGGATACCCAAAAGATGCTTCAGGAAATTTTATGTTTTTACTGGCACAAATAAATTGTAAAGAACTGCCCGAATTCGCGGCTTTTCCTTCCCAGGGAATTTTGCAATTTTATATTGCTGATGAAGATATGTATGGAGCAAACTTTGACAATCCATTAGAGCAAAAAAATTTCAGAATTATCTATTTTCAGGAAATAGATAAAGAAAATATACAAACTGATTTTTCATTTCTTCCAGAGTTTATTAACGTACCAGTTCACAAAACCCATGCACTTACTTTCGAGCTTTCTCATGAACCGGTTGCCCCGGAAGATATCGAATTTGAAAATATTTTTGGCAAACCTTCCTATGAGTTCTTCGATAAGTTTCCTCAACAGGTAGAGGAAGTTTATAAGAAGCAATTTTCCGGAAAAGGGCACAAATTGGGCGGATATGCGTTTTTCACGCAGGAAGATCCCAGGCTTTCCGATGAAAACCTTGAAAATTATCAGATCCTAATGCAAATTGATTCAGATACCGAAGGTATTCAGTGGGGCGATTTGGGTATCGGTAATTTTTTTATCAAACCCCATGATTTGGCTAATTTCAATTTTTCTGAAGTGCTGTACAATTGGGATAGTCCCTAGCCCCTACCCTCTGATTTATAGGGTTTTCTGAAGCATTTCGGCCTCTATACTAGGTGTAAGGGTATTAATTTTATACAAATAAGTAAGCATCAGAAAGCAGGCCAGGGCACCGAAAATATGCCATAAAAAGTGCGTTCCCATAGGCAGCCAAACCCAGGGATCAGCAAATCTGAATAGTATGGCGAGCGAAAAGGCCATAAACGAATAAGCAACCCAATTACTGAAAACATACTGATTTTTTTTGAGGTGCAGCCAGGTTGACAACAGCACATAGGCAGCTAATACAAGATAAGAAGTGTTCACCGCGATACGGGGTGGAAAAAACTCGTACAGGCACCTGTCTGTTATCAAAACCAATCCGGTTGCTATAAGTACTATTTTCCAACTACCCAGCACTTTGGTTAGGAAATAAAAGCCCGCACATAGGCAAAGAAGAAGAATAGGCAACCAGTCCATTACCAGAAAAGCAGCCGAATTACGGAAGGCATGATAAAGAGTTCCACCTATTGCCCCAATAGCCAGCAAAGGGAGTACTACCATAAAAAATGGATGTTGTTGGTATTTACCCTTCAACCTAAATAGCCAGTATATTACGATAATGATAAACAAGGCAGCAGAAACAGCATTCCAGGGCTCCACTATGGTTTTTGTAAAGTCAGTTTCTGTATATCGCTGTCCGCCATCGGGTAGCAGGGCTTGCCACAAAATAACTATCCTGTAGATCAAAAAATTCATTTTAACCGGAAAAAATAGAAGGAGTAAATTATTTATCAATAAATTAAAAACTGAATCAGACCAATGTTGTTTGGGGAAATTTTAAGAAAATATTTAGAGATTGAGTTAACTTTTAGAAAAACAGCCTGTTAAGCAAACCCAACATTGCAAAAAGTTAGCCATTAGTAACTTCCTTGATTACCCAGGTTCGGCCCCAGTTTTCTTTTTCTTCTTCTGACCATAATTCAGGAAAAAAAATAACCCGTTGAAAACGGGGCGGTAAATACTGCTTCCAGTTTGTGCCACCAGTAGCCGCTTTATTTTCATTATTTTTATGAAGATGTCGAACCGCAGCTTTGAAATGAGCCAGTGGCCAGTGGATATTGGCCAATTCATCAAATTTCCGCAATGCCTGCACAATTTCCTCCCGATTTTCACTTCCCTCGGCAATAAATTTCCGCATACGTTGGCGTAGGTTAGTTTCTTTATAAGCTTTAGCTTTTTCTATAAACAAGGCATCGTACTTTTCTTCAAATTTGCGTAGTGTAAGCGTTTTTTTACCTGTTTTGGTATCAATAGCACCCTTTTTCCAATAAAAGTATTTCACAAATTCATCAGTAGGGTCATCGTCAGACGAAAGCCATAGATAGTAATCATGATGCAACAGGTTTTCCAGGTCGGTAGAAGCTGCCTCAATAAACCGGTATTGGGCCGACTGAAAGCCACTTGATGGTAAAAGCGCCATGCGAAATTTCAAAAATTCATCATGGTCCAGTCCGTCTTTTACAATAGAAAATGAACTTGTAAGTTGGGAAAAATAACGATTAATGCGTTCAACTTTCGTTAAAAAAACCTTGCGGCTGAGAGCGGGCTCACCGGTTAACTGATCCAGTTCCCACAAAATAAGTTTAAAATAAAGTTCGGTGATCTGATGATAAGTGATAAAAATCATCTCATCCTTAAAATTGGTTTTTGGCTTTTGCAGGTTCAGCAAAATATCCAGATGGATGTAATCCCAGTAGGTGATGTATTCATTATACAGTAGGCCTTCTAGGTAATCCGATAAATCCTGACCACTGGCCACATATTTTTCTGCCAGCTTTTCTATTTTGGTTACAATATCTGGCGTTATCTTAATTTTAGTTTTCACGTGCAGAGAATGTTACAGGTTGCTATCTACAAAATAGGTAAGGAACCACTTTCGTTTTACAGGCCTGAATACCGATTTGATATAAAAACCTGAATTTTCGATAAAAATTTCGTCAGTCACCAGTGTATCTGTAATATTTAATCGCCGAGTGTAAATATCAGGGTCTATTTCCGGCTCTTTCAACATAGGCCAGTTGTCTGTTTTCCAGTAGTAAATGGAATCTTCCAATTCCATGGCCGCGGTATTAATGCCTGGCAGAGGAAAATTAATTCTTTTCAATTGAAAAGCACTGTCGGTTAAAAACTTTTCATAGAAGATTTTGAAATCTTCTTTGGCAGTTTTAGCGGCTGTAGCGTTTCTGGCGCTGCGGCATCCGTTTAGCAAAACAAAAAAAAAGCACAAGAAGAAAAAACCAACAAAAATTCTGTGGAAAAGAAAACTATTGTAGAAATGATAGATTTTTATGGTGTCCATACCGTAATTACAAAATTATCTCGAAGTTAACACAAGTCTTTATGGTAATCAATGATTTAATCTAAATTACAGGTATACCTTCATTTTTATACGGAATTAGCATCAAATTACTTTTTATCGTACCAATCAAACTTGCCTATAACCATGAATCGACAGTTATAGGAATATTGTTACAATTATCGAACAGGTTTATTCCTATTTTCTAATCCAATCTTTGTATGGTATTTTTATTCGGAAAATATTTACCTGGTTCCAACTCTTTTTGCTTTCATGAAGTCTTTTAAGAAAATGCACTTATTTCAGCCCAGGAAAAATAGGAAATTGAAGCATTTAGAGAAAAATCAATCATCTTAATTTAACAAAACTTTATCCAGCAGATGAAAACTTTTTTAATTACCCGAATTCTATCAGCTACATTAATGATGGGTATATTCTTAATTAATTTTTCAGTATCATCCTGCGAAAAAGAATACTACTCAGCAGAGAAAAAGGAACCTGAAAATGCGCTGATCACGGTAAGTGAAAAGAAATTGAACCCTTACAGGAAGACAATTCCGTTTTTCCACTCTTATAATACGCCCCCACTGCTACCAAAGCAAGAAGGGATCATTCATACAGAGTTAGACCAGAGCTTTCTGCTTTTCTATTAATTTTTGAATAAATGTGAGCCCTTCAACAGGCAGAACTGTATGATGTCATATAAATTCTGGCTATTAATAATTTCTAAGGCTTATGATCGGTTAATTTAGAAGCTGCTTCTTCATCAGCCAACCAGGTAACGGTGCCTGACTCAGGGTTTATAAATTGAACCGGATACTTTTCAGGCTGGTAAGGTCCTTCCAGTACGTTTGCCAGCGTTTCGGCTTTCTTTTCACCAAAAACCAGGAAGATTATGTTTCTGGCATAATTCAGCAAAGTTTTGGTCATGGTAATGCGGTACATCGACTGTTTTTCCAGGTACTGGCTGGCTACCAGTTTTTTTTCTTCCTGCAAAACCGGCGTTCCCGGAAACAGCGAGGCCGTATGTCCGTCATCACCCATACCCAATAAAATAAGATCAAAAGCAGGTTTTTGATTGCCAAACACATGCTCGATAGTCTTTTCGTATTTTGCGGCAAACTCTTCAGGCAATAAGCTGCTGGTCATGATATGAATATGCTCGTGCGGTACCGGTACATGGCTAAGCAGTGTTTCAAAAGCCATGCGGGCATTACTCTGCTCATCTTCAATAGGTACATACCGCTCGTCGCCCCAGAAAACCCGCGTTTTCTCCCAGGCAATTTTCTCTTTATAAGGAGATGACGTGAGCAACTCGTGCAGTCGTTTCGGGGAGCTACCGCCGGTAAGGGCTACCCTGAATTGTCCGTGCTCCACTACTGCCTTCTGGGCTAGTTCGGCGAACCGTGCAGCAGCAAACTGACTCAATGCTTCGGGATCTTTAAAAATTTTAAGCATACTTTCTTGTAATTAAAAATTATTCTACAATTTTGATCAATATATTATGATCAGATAAAGTAAGTGATCTTATAAATTATCTCTCCATCTTCTGAAGTGAGAATTAGGCGGTCACCTGCTTTTACACTGTTCAGAAGTTCCGTAACATCCACACCTTTAGATGCAGTATCCTGAAAATTAATAACTTGCTTAGAAATTTGCCTGTTGCCCCGCGCTAATACTGCTGAGAATCGATTCTCCAAAATTATGGCGGAAGTTTTACTTTGCTTTCTTGTAAGCCGTAATTTTTTGGTTTCTCCTGAATCCAGATAACTCGTGTGAAATTCCTCTTGTAGAGGCATTACCGCATATTCACCAATACGCGAAATCCGCTGATACAGGGTGATGGCAAAAGTCTTTTCAAAATGCTGAACTGACTTAGCGCACGAGCCACCTGCAAGTAAACCTATTATAATACATGCAATAACAGAAAGAAAAAAAGGCTTCAACTTGGCTTAATTTATTAGATTAGCTATGAATCAGTTTTTTATTCTATCCACTGCCTGCCATCTTTTAATAAAAGCTCTTCGGCTTCAGGAGGCCCCCAGGAACCTTCCTTGTAATTTGGAAAATCCTCGGCTTTGGTAGCTTCCCAGGCTTTCAGAAAAGGCATTACAATATCCCAGGCGGTTTCTACCTGATCGGCCCGCATAAACAGGGCGGCTTCTCCCTGCATCACATCCAGCAGCAAAGTCTCATAGGCTTCCGGCGTATCCTGGTTGTAGGTTTCGTCGTAATCAAAATCCATTTCCACCGGTTTCAAAGTCATTTTTAATCCGGGTTTTTTGGCCTGAAAACAAAGTTTAATGCCTTCGGGCTGTATATTAATTTTTAACAGATTGGGCTTGAAACCTCCTGCTTCGCATGGGAAAAGCCGCAAAGAAACAGGCTTAAACTGAATGGAGATGCTGGAATGCTTCTCAGTCATGCTTTTACCGGTTCTCAGATAAAAAGGCACATCTTTCCACCGCCAATTGTCGATAAATAATTTAATGGCGGCAAAAGTTTCGGTATTAGAATCGTTGCTTACGCCACGGGAACCCCGGTAAGCGCTTTCTGATCCGGGTTTTTCGCCTTTTCCATACTGACCACGAACCGCATACTTACTAACCTCGCTGGGCTTGTATTTTCTTACAGCGTATAACACATCTACCTTCCGGCTTCTGATTTCATCGGCTTTGTAAGTAACGGGCGGTTCCATCGCTACCATACACAGCAATTGCAGCAGGTGGTTTTGTATCATATCGCGTACGGCGCCAGACTTGTCGTAGTAGTTTCCCCGGCTTTCAACACCGACTTTTTCGGCTACGGTAATTTGTACATGGTCGATAAAATTACGGTTCCATAAGGGCTCAAAAATAGCATTGGCAAACCGGAAAGCCAGAATATTCTGCACCGTTTCCTTACCCAGATAATGATCTATCCGGTATATCTGGTCTTCGTTGTAGAATTTGGTAAGCTTTTTATTAAGTTCTTCGGCGCTTTTCAAATCATGGCCAAAAGGTTTTTCTACCACAATTCTGGCTCTTTTCCTGTCGCTGGCCAGGTCGGCTTTAGCAATGTTGGTAGCTACCGGCTCAATAAAACTGGGCGATACCGATAAATAAAATACCAGATTCGCTTTGGTATCCCATGATGCTTCGAATTCCAGAATTTTTTCTCTTAGTCGGCCATAAATGGCCTGATCGGTAAAGTCAGCCTTGATATATGAAATATTAGCGGCAAACTTATCCCATTTGCCTTTTTCTGTTTTTCCATTACGAGAAAACTCGTTTACAGCATCGTGTAGCAATTCACGCAGGCTATTATCGTCATGTTCATGATGACTCACGCCAATTACAGCAAACTGATCGGGCAACCAGCCATCGAGCAATAAATTATATAAGGCAGGAGCCAGTTTGCGTTTACTCAGGTCACCCACAGCTCCAAAAATAATGATAATTGATGGATCAGGTTTTTTTACAGATTCTATCATAATTCCACAATTTGGATTGTCAAAAGTTTAACCTTATTCATTTTACCCGTATTTTATACACATTTTCTGGAATCTGAAAAAGGTATTAAAGTTTAATAAGCAACATAGCACCTAATCGTTCCATGCTGTATGAAAAATTCCTTCCACATCTACCCGCTCATAAGTGTGTGCGCCAAAGTTATCGCGTTGTGCCTGAATCAGGTTAGAAGGAAGCCGTTTGCTGCGATAGGCATCGAAATACGAAAGCGCGGCCATAAATCCAGGGGCAGGAATGCCCTGATCTACCGCGAATTTTACCACATGCCGCATGTCAGTTGCCCGCTTGCTCGCTTCGCCGGCAAAATACTGATCCAGCAACAAGTTCTGTAAATCAGGCTTTTTGTTATAGGCATTTCTGATGTGTTCCAGGCAGGCCGACCGGATGATACAGCCACCCCGCCAGATACGCGCTACTTCGCTCAGGTTCAAATTATAATTCATTTCCGTGGAAGCAGTTTTGAGCAAATCCATACCTTGCACATAAGAGGTAATGAAAGCAAAATATAAAGCACTTTCCAGTTTTTGCAGAAAGGGTTCCACCTCAGCAGCCGTGGTTTTATCTTTGGGTGGGAAGATTTCAGAAGCAGCCACCCGTTCCGCTTTCAATGCCGACAGATACCGCATGGTAACCGCCGTATCAATTACTGAAAGGGGCACTCCCAAATCGAAAGCATGCTGCGAAGTCCATTTCCCGGTACCTTTCTGTTTGGCTTTGTCCAGAATTTTATCTACCAGCATGGCATGTGACTTGTCGTCGGGCTGGGAAAAAATAGCGCCGGTTATTTCAATCAGAAATGATTGCAAAATTCCCTTATTCCATTGCGTAAAAACCTGGTGTAATTTGTTGTTGTCGATCCCTAAACCTCTTCTCATGAGGTCGTAGGCTTCGGAAATAAGCTGCATCATGCCATACTCAATACCATTGTGCACCATTTTGACATAATTACCGGCAGAGCCAGGGCCTAAATAAGTTACACAGGGCTCGTTATTTACTTTGGCAGCCGCTGCCTCAAAAATAGGTTTTACTACCTTGTAAGCTTCTTTTTGCCCACCCGGCATTAAACTAGGGCCTTGCCGGGCTCCCTTTTCTCCACCTGAAACACCAATACCCAGATAATGAATACCTTTTTCTTCCAGAAACTTCGCCCTGCGGTCGGTATCCAGAAAGTAAGAATTGCCACCATCAATCAGAATATCACCTTTATTCAGATGAGGCAATAAATCATTAATCACCGAATCGACGGGTGCGCCGGCAGGCACCAGCATCATAATGGCGCGCGGTGTTTTCAGCAGGCCAACAAATTCTTCAATGGTATCGGTTCCTTTTACTTTTTTGCCCTCACCCTCTTTTTCGAGGGCAGTAGTTTTCGCTAAATCTTTGTCGTAGCCAATCACGGCAAAATCATGATCGGCAATATTAAGAATAAAATTGCGGCCCATTACACCAAGGCCGATCATACCAAAATCGTAGGTTGCGTTGCTCATTTGTTATATTTCTTTTCTAATTCATTTAATTTAGTAAGGCGGCGTTCATGTCTTTCTTCTCCGGTGTATTCAGCCTGTAGGAAAGCCTGCACCATTTCCCAAACATATACCGAGGAAAAAATCCGGCCGCCCAGGCAAATGATATTCATTTTATCGTGTTCCACCCCCTGATGGGCAGAGTAGTGTTCGCTGATCAGTGCCGCTCGTATCCCCGGTATTTTATTCGCTACAATAGCCGCGCCTACCCCACTGCCACAAATGGCAATGCCACGTTCTACTTTTCCTGAAGCGACGGCTTCGGCCAGTGGGGCCACAAAATCAGGATAATCATCCTGGGCATCGAATTCAAGAGCGCCAAAGTCTTCTACCTCATAGCCTTCTTTTTGCATTAATGCCTTGATTTCTTCCTTTAAAACGTAGCCGCCATGATCGGCAGCGAGGCCAACTTTCATAAAGGGTTAGTTTAGTTTGTGATACTAAGTTAAAAGGTAACAGGAATACCTTTATTTCCAAAACAAGTGAATAATAAATATCGCTTTTATATATATCCTGGTATATGGCATTTATAGTTAAGAAAAATCAGTAACACAGTTACAGAACCCTGTTTTCTTTCTTTTTACGAGTCAAATTCTTTATCGATCGTAAATATTTATTATTCAATAAATTTCAGGCATACCGGTTTTGGGATTTCAGTTTCAAATCCTGTATCGATTAGCTTACCGGTTGCCTCATCAATTTTAAAAGTTACTACATTACCGGAGTTCTGGTTGGCAACCAGCAAAAACTTTCCTGACGGATCAATTACAAATCCTCTGGGAGTTTCTCCTTTGGTAGCCTGATGCCCAATTAAAGTCAGTTCACCGGTTTCCTGATTGATAGCATACATGGCAATTGAATTGTGCTCGCCACGGTTAGAGGCATACAAATATTTTCCGGAAGGTGTAACATGAATATCGGCACAAGCGCCCTCTATAGCGCCTTCAGGTAAAGTAGAAATAGTCTGGAATGTTGTTAAACTGCCAGTAGATGGGTCTAATTTTAAAGCGGTTACTGTTCCTCCCAATTCGTTTACCACATACGCCCAATCTTTCTCAGGATGAAAGTCGAGGTGACGGGGGCCTGCTCCACCCGGTAATTTAGTATTCTTGTTGGTGTTAACTAGTTTATCCGCATCCAGCTTATATACAACTATTTCGTCGGTGCCTAAGTCGACAGCATAAATAAAATCCTGATTTTTGCCTGGAATAATCATGTGTGCATGGGGCGATTTCTGCCGGTCGGTAGGTCCCTTACCCTGGTGCTGATCTACCGAAGAAGCTTTTTCCAACTTACCCGTATTGGCAACAGGATACAGGGCAACCGAGCCACTGCCATAATTAGCTGTCATGGCAAAATTACCGGAAGGATGCACGCTTACATAACAGGGGCCGGTGCCTTCCGAGGAAACCGCATTGATCATATTGAGCTTTTTACTGCTTTTATCGAACTCATAGGCATATACCAATCCGGTTTTTATGGTATCGTTTCCACTGGTTTCGCTGGCGGCAAATACATATTTATTGCTGGGATGAACAGCGAGGTAGGAAGGATTTTTAATGCCCGCGGCCGTACTTTTATACTGCAATTCGCCGGTAGCGGGATTCATTTCATAAACATAAATCCCTTCCGACTTATCTTTCGCCGCAGCATCGCCTTCTGTATAGGTTCCTACCAGCAGCGTGAGGAGGTTGTTGTTCTGTGCATTCATAGATAAAGTGTCCTGATTTTCAGCAGCTTCCTGATTATTGGATGGATTCTGACAGGCGTAAAATAAAAGCGCGAAAACACATAAATAAACTAGTGTTTGTATGGTTGGACGAATGGTCATTTTGTTCATAATTTTTAAGGGGCCACAATTTATCTAATATTTGCCAAAAGGTGATTAATTGTGCTGAAAATTTAAAATTGTTTTACATGGGTAGGGCAGCATTTTATAAAAATCAGCAACCACCAGAACCATACGGGTAAAAAGCACAACCAGGATTGGCACTTTTACAGTTAAATTTTATAAGTTTGCACCGCAAAACCGGTCTCGTAGCTCAACTGGATAGAGCAACTGCCTTCTAAGCAGTAGGTTACAGGTTCGAGTCCTGTCGGGATCACCTGAAAATCAAGCACTTACAAGTTAAATTCTTTAAGTGCTTTTTTTATTTGCATACGATTTGCATACATTTTTTACTTTCTATCATCTCTTTTACCTATCCATTATATAACTTTCCATAATTAATGGTGCCTTATATTTTAGGATTAACTTTATATTTTTGAAGAATTCCTTATTTATTAACTCTAGTTTTTATGCAAGGAACGTGGACCAAGCTTTATCATAATTTTTTCGAAGAAACAAAATCAGAGCTCTCAGATCTATTAAAGATAAAGCTAAGGAATACATCCTATGAAACTAAGGATGAGATTGTAGCTCAATTTGGTGTTGAAGTGAGCAAACTTTTTGATCAGCTATCTCATGACACTTCTTCTTTAGTTTCAAAAAAAAGTTGGTTTAAAACTAGACTAATAGAAGAATATAAGCATAATCAATTTCGCTATCAGGAAGGCTTTCAGATTGATGGATTTCTTGAGTTCAATCCTCCTGACATTCAAAAGGAGTTTAACAGGAATTATGATCATGCTGATGAGCAAACAAGAGAAGGAAAATATTTTGATAGAACATCTGCCTTATCTTCAGGCTATAAGATAATTACCAAGCTTTTAGCCGCTCATGATGCTTACCTTAACTTCTTTGAAAATAAACTGGAATGGAAAGATCAACTTCTTAAAATAATCGCCATAGAAAAAAAACTGGTAGACATCAACCACTTTAATAAACTTAAGCCAATAGAAGTATTTTATTTTTTCCGTCAATTAACTCAAGCTAATTCATCCAATAGAAAGAGTTTTCTTTCAGAACAACAGGTGTATGATCTTACCAACATGATTTTCCAAAATCAACCAGCCACCGCTCCTGTTTAATTAAACATGGATCAATCTGAAAGCAAATATATCATTAGGTTTATTTATGACTTCTATAAATATTGTAAGGATACTTGCGATAGCAAAGGAACCCGGGAAAAATATCGCTACCTACTTCCAAAATATGTAGCTCAATTTGCCTCAGAACGAGGTAAGAAAATCGATGTATCAAACATGGCCCGTGAGCAGACAAACTCTCCTATTACCATAGAGGCAAAATATCAGCGCTGGAAAAATGCATAAGTGCGTCAAATAAGTGGATAATTTATCGATTCTTTGTCAATTTTATAGTTTTTTATTGACGCGTTGACGCACTCTTTCTCCTGTTGCGCTGGATTTACTCTCTTTGTGATAAATAAAAATAATTATCACAAACATGAATACAGATCAAATTATCCATCATTTTCTTTCCACCTACATTATCCCTGCTATCAAAAGTGCGGTAAGGGATGAGCTCAAGAAACATGTATCTCCCGTTGATCCTCCAGCAGATGAGGACGAGATGTTATCTGCCAAAGAAGCCGCCAAATTTATAGGAGATGCACTCCCTACCTTTTATGGAAGAACTTCTCGTGGAGAAATCGCAACTTTTGGTTCTGGCAAAAGAATTTTCATAAAAAAGTCAGAATTGATGGAATGGAAGAGAAAGCAAAGAACCAAATCAAATGAGCAAATTATTGAGGAAGTTGCTCATGAGCTTTGCCAGATGAATAGTAAATCTAGAAAGAATGGATAAGACCAATAGACGTTGTTTTATCCTTAAAAATTGCGTTATGCCAACTTCTTTTGGCGTAAACCTTCCGTTATTGTCCTATCAGCAACCTGAATAGCATTAGGGGCTCCTTTTCTGGCTCCGTTCCACGGCGGCCTTCCACAAACACAGTATCTGGGTCTCTTGAGATGATCTGGATGCCTGGATGTTCTTTCAGCCAGGTTTCTACTGTATCTACTTTTGCATCAGGTAATAAGTCTATGGGCCTTCGTTTTTCTAAATCTACCGCCCGGCGGCCGCCAGAATGGTAGCATAAGTTTTCCCCTTTCTCAAACTCCATTCGTCTATGCCCAATATGTTGGGTGTATCAAACTGGGTAGCTGGCATTTTACGAGTCAAGTTCAGTAGCGTATCAGCACTCACTGTGCTCATGTTGAGTAAATGGGCCAGTAAAGCCGCTCCTTCTCCTCCTAATAATAACGCTATGGTTTGTAGGTAATGATCCAAACGAGCGGTTCTTCTGGCGTAAGCGGCAATTGCTGGATGTAATCTTTCCGTAAATATTTTCCTGCTACAGCTATCATTATCACAAAAGAAACGGCTGACCTCTAAATTGAACACTACCTGTTTATCCGCCCAGGGTAGATCAGCCACAGTTCTACTGTAATGGCTATGGATTCTGGAACTGCTTGTCTGACACAATGGGCAAGGGACAAACATATGGCTACTTTTAAGTAATAAGGTTGTTTGTCGTTCCTGAAAGTTGGCTCCTAGCAACTGCAAACCGGAAATGGGTGGTAATAAATTCTCTATAATCAAGTTTTACTCCTTTTTCCCCGTATAACATTTTAGCTCGGCCTTTCAATCCAATCCTCTTTCATCAAAATATCGGGAGAGCCAACATCAGCGGAATATCCATCCTAGGGAGATCGGGTTATTTTTAATTTAATACACAATGATTTCAAATATTGTTACAAAAAAAGTATATTACCAGTTTATCACTGCCCAAAATGCAATGCTGAACATGACCAACTATGGCCAGGAAAATATGGTATATTAAATAGAACTTGCAAGTGCCATCAAGAACTTCCAACCACATTTTTTAATGGGAGAAGTAATTTAAGGGCAAGTTGTCCATCATGTAAACATGCAATGGAATCATTAGAAGCTCGTCCTATCGTGATTCCCATTATTGGTGCGCCTTCTGTCGGTAAAACTTTTTTTGTTTTTTCAATGGTATATTATATTAAAGATTGACTTTGTCGCAACGTAAGGGATAAGGTGGTAAAAAAGGGGTTGTAGTATATCTTTGCAGTTACCAAACTTCAAAGAAGCGATGTTACCATCTACCACAACCCCTGCTAAAGATAAATACAAAATCAGAAACTGGAAAGCATATAACAAAAGTTTGCGCAGTCGCGGAAGCCTTATCCTATGGATAGAAGACTCTGTATGGCGTACATGGCGGGATATTGATCCTGATAACAAGATAGTAGCAGAGAAGCTCTATGCAGATGCTGTTATCCACTGCTGTTTGCTATTAGGCAAAGTCTATCATCAGCCCCTGAGACAGGCCACAGGTATTATAAAGAGTTTGCTCATGCTGACAGGGCACGAAGGCTATGCTGTACCAAATTACACGACGCTTTGCCGCAGACAAAGTGCCCTTCCAGTAGAAGTGAGTAAAGCCTTGACAGGGAATAAAAAGATAGATATAGCCGTAGACTCAACGGGCTTGAAAGTATATGGCGAGGGAGAATGGAAGGTAAGAAGATATGGTGTGTCTAAGCGCAGAACATGGAGGAAATCGCATATAGGCATAGATGTAGCCACCCAAGAAATTGTCTCTGTAGCCTTGACCACAAATGCGGAAGATGATGCGGCAGTAGCAGGCAAGATGCTCAAAGGTAAAACTAATAGAATCAGAAGCTTTACAGGGGATGGAGCCTATGATGATTTTGATTTCAGAGAAATCTTAGGAAGTGAGGTCAAACAGGTTATTCCCCCTCCGAAAGACGCGGTGGTTCACAAAGGCAGTAAGAGAAAACCTGCCAAAGAGTATCTCAGACAACGTAATGAAGCTGTGGGGTTTATTAAAGAGCATGACCGTAAGCAGTGGAAAGTTAAGGAAGGCTATCACCAAAGGAGTTTAAATGAAGTAGCTATGTTTAGATACAAAACAAGTTTTACCCATGAGTTAAGCGCAAGGAAAATGGAAAGTCAGCAAACTGAGGTAGCTTTGAAATGTAAAATATTAAACAGCTACAGACATCAGGGAATGCCTGATGCCTACAAAGTAATTTAGTTATTGCTGGAAAATACATAGATAAACCTCCGTTGCAACAAAGTCTTAAAGAATTGTTAACGAAAAAGACAGGTCATAAATTTGAGTTTATGAATTCATATAATGAAAGTATCTATAATTCCGAAATTTCAATACTCAGTTCAGGTCAAACACTTAGAAAAACTACTGAAAATAATCCTATTGCTATAAATTTTTTTTTGTCTAAAAATAAGTCAAAGTCGTTATTTTTTTTTACGATTCTGCTGGGGAAGCATTCTCAAACACTCAGCATTTATCTCAACATAAATTTTATGATTATTTCCACGGATTAATTTTTATTATTGACCCATTCTCAATACCTGAACTGCAAAATCAATACAAAAATCATTTATCTACAAATTTGAGTATTCGTCCAAGTAATTATCCTTTAGAAGATGTTTATGATGCCTCAATTATCAATTTAGAAAAAAATTATGGACTTAAAGTAACAGAAAAAATCACTAAACCCGTTGCAATACTTTTTTCAAAAGTTGATGCCTTTGATTACAAAATAAAATAGGGATTGAGGCAGTGGAAAGATTATTAGCATCTGATATTGCTATTAAAAATAGGCAAGATGCAATGAATAAACTTTGTAAAGAATTTTTGTTATCAAATGGAATGGATGCGTTATTAAGAAAAATAGAATGGAAATTTCCAAATTCCAGTTTTTTCTCAATCAGTTCTGGTGGTAAAAAATCATTTGGTATTGACAATGCTACAAATTGGATATTAGGCAAAATTGATAAATCTTTTCATATTTAAAATAATTAGGTTGACTTGTATAAAATTAATTTACTAGCAGTCTATAATGCAAGCTTCCAAAAAATTAGAACAACTAAAAAGCCAAAAGTAAAAAGTTTAAGTATTGTTTAAGCACCAAAATTAAAATAGCCTGTAATTGTCTGTATATCAGCAAATTACAGGCTATAAAGAGTGCGCCCTTAAGGCATACCATTAATAAAATAACTGAATAAAAATTAATTAAATTTATAAGCCACTACCCGATTGTCGTTAAAGGTAGGCACAAACAGTGTTTTCTGATCGGTAGCATACCATATGTCGGCTGAATTTATTTTCTGATCTTTGGTATCCAGTATTTTCTGGCTGCCTTTATCTTTGTCAAGGTAATACACTTCGCCGCTCCAGCACGACACAATGTAATTACCTTTTTCATCTTTGGCGATACCATCAGCGGAAGGTATATTTTCAATCCAGTGTTCACCTACCGTTTTAGCGTCAGTATCAATAGGCGCAAAGAAAGCCCCATTGGCGGAAGCCAGCAATAATTCACCATTATCTTCCATAAACAATCCGTTAGGGCGTTTCAGGGTAGAGTCTTCCATCCAGGTACTCACCTGCCCGTTTTCCAGCAAATGAATTTTATCGGTACCCGAATCGGTGGCATATACTTTTCCGTCAGAACCCACCGTAATGTCGTTCAGGAACTTAGCGCCTTCTACTACATATTTTTCTTTAATTTCACCGGTTTCCATGTCAATAGCGGCGATTTCATTGATATCATTTACATACAAGGTGTTTTCATACACGCCCATACCTTTCGGGTCGTTCAGGCCAGTTACCCATTCCAGTGCTACCACTTCGCCTTCCGGACTTAGTTTTGATATAAAGCCATCTCCATCTTTTTTTTCAGCATTCATTTCGTTGATGTTGGCTACATACAGCGTTTTGGTGCCTTCATCATACAGCACTGACTCGGGCGTGCGAAGCACGGTATCGGTTGCCCAGACCTCTGTAATGGTCACTTCGGTAGAATCGGTATTGGATTCAGCGGTTTCTTCCTGCCCTGAATCCTGACTTCCTCCACAATTATAGAGAAAGAGGGAGCCAGCAACGGCAAATAAATAATTGATAACTGTTTTCATAGTGTTGATAGTAAAGTTGATAAATTGAAGGTTGATTGATATACTGATTGAAAAATTTAATTTTTCTTTAAGAAAATTAACCGCAAAAAAATTAATTGGCAAATAAAGGTATGATTTGATGTCAGAACAATTGCCCCATCATCCGTTCATATTTTATGTGATGGCACTTTTATTTTTGCGATTTCACGGGAACCAGCAGCATGGGAATATCTGCTTTTTTAATTACATCGGCACACACACTACCCACAAAAGTATTGTATAAATTGCCATGCCCGCGAGAACCAATTATAATTAAATCGGCTTTCAGTTTTTTTGCTTCCACTAGAATAGTTTCAGCTGTTGGACCCTGAACTAATAAAGCCTCTGTAGTAATGTGCTGTGCTTTTAACTGAGCGGCATATTGCTGTAAATTATGATGCTCGCCGCGAAGTTTTTCGGCTCGATCGTCGCGAATGTATTGCGGGCCAGCTTCATATCCTACAAAGTCGGGTTCGGGCGCGGCTACGTGGATTAGCCAGATTTTAGCCTGAAAGGCTGTACCCAATTGGGCAGCTTGCTCAATGATTTTTTCTGTTGATGCGGAAAAATCCAGGGCTACCAGTATATTTTTCATAATCGGTGTTTCGCAAACTATTTACAAGTGCATGTCGGTAAAACAAATGTAACCTATTGGTATGGGAAACGGTAATAGATTGCCTCAAAATTCATGTCTGCCTGCTTATATTTTACGCGCTGACAGCCCAACAACCGCAGGATGAAAAATAAAAAAGGTATACCGGATTCAGAATCCCGGTATGCCTTTTAATTTTTGATGAAATACGTGTCCCTACCGGATTACCGTAACGCCGCCTCTTTCTTCGTATAGCTGATTGTTATCCATGCTGGAACTTCCCTTGAATTTGATCACGAATGGATAGGTGCCGGGCGGTACCAGCGACCCACGGCTGGTGCCATCCCAACGGAAGTCCTTATTGTCTGAATAGAAAATAAGTTCCCCCCACCGATTATAAATGGAAACCTCAAAATCATCGTCGGCCACATATTGGGAATACACATAAAATTCATTATTCCGACCGGAGGGCACAAAAGCATTGGGAGCAAATACCGAAGGTGTACAATCATTGATAACTTCGGCGGAATCTACTACTGAGCAGCCAAATTCATTGGTAAGCCTTACCGTATAAATTCCAGCCTGGTCGGCTACAATGGTTTGGGTATTCACAAAATTACCGCTGGGTATGGTCCATTCAATTTGCGGTGCGAATCCACCATCTAAGGTTATCTGACTAAGTTCAGGATCGGTATTTTCATTACAAATGGTAAAAGGGCCCGCACCCAATGCACTTTCAGGCGTAGGCGAACGCTGAATACCGGCAGTTTCTTCTACCACACACTGGCCACTTGTTACCTGTACGGTGTAATTTCCCTCGGGCATATCGGCACGTACAATCAAGCTATCACCTCTGGGTGCGTTGGCAGGTGCTAACTGGTTGCCATCAGGGCCAAACCAGGCAAACTGTAGGCTATCGCTGTCTGTACTGGTACTGGCAAATAAGGCCAGGTCCTGCCCTTCGCAGGCAACGCCATAAATAATATTGACGATAATGGGTTCGTTTACGGTAATGGGCGCGTTCCGATTGGCAAAACAGCCTGTGGTTGTATTTCTCACGGTTACCTCATAATCGCCGCTTTCGGTAACGGTAATGGTTTGCCCGTTGGCTACAAAATTACCACCTACGGTCCAGGTGTAAATGTAATTACCATCGGGCGGCGGCACAGAAAATTCTACCATAAGCTCTTCTTCGCCGGTTTCACAACTTTCGTTGGTGGTTTGCACGATCTCAATAATGGGGTTTTCCGAAATATTTACCTCGTAGGTTTGGGTAGAAGGACAAAGATTAGGATTTTGTAAATCTGAGACCGTAACCGAATATTCACCCGATTCTCTCACTTCTATTTGATAAATTTCATTGCCATTGTTAACTATTGTGTTACCATCTGGACCTATCCAGGTAAAGTTTCTGTTTTGTGTTAAAAGATCGTAATCAACTTCAATTGGAACTGATTCTACGCCACAAACATTCAGGGGTGAAGGTTGGGTAAATGTAAATTGTACCGAATCGGTGGGTTCGGAAACCACAATACCGGTCCGACTTTGGGTACAACCTCCATTACTGATTACTTCCAGATTATAAGTGCCGGCAGCAAGGCCTACACCTCCGGGAACCATGAAAGTATTATCGCCATCAGGGTCAAAAACATTACTACCAGATAATTGCGCGCTTCCGGTTATTGTAAAACTGATGGGGAAAGCACTTGCATCGCTTAGCACTACTTCAATTTGACCACTATTATTATCACACCCCGCATCAGTACCAATAGCACTATCTATGTTAAAATCAGAAGCACCTTCTTCTATTGCAAAAGCGCTATCCACACTGCACCCAATACCATTGCTTACAGTAACCGTATAAATTCCTGCACGCTGATTGGTAAGGTCTTCAGAGGTAGCAATTACATTCCCGCGGTTATCTGCCCAGCTAAACTGATAGGTATCTCCGGGGTCGCTGGTAATGGTAAGATCTATACCACCTCCACCTGAGGCACAATCGACAGTAGGCGTTTGTACCAGGTCAAAAGCTGGGGTTTGTTCTACGGTAACCACTACGGTATCATTTACAAAACAGCCTTCCGGCGAATTATCTCTTACCCGAACGGTGTATACAAAAACTCCGGATTCGGTGGTATTTACTGGCAATGTAGGATCGTTACTGACTACGTTGTTATCAATTTTCCATTCGTACCCATCCGGATTGGGTGCCGGACTGGCAATTTCCACATCCAGTATTCTTTCTTCTCCCTGGCAAATGGAGAAATCTTCCGGCAGATTTACAGGTGGACGGGCATCGGCTACAAAAATGGTATCGGCACTGATACAGCCTTCCGCATTGGTTACTGTTACGGAATAAAATGCCTCTTCTGATACCGTAATGGTATTCTGCGCTGGTAAATTACCACCGCCCTGCGCGCCTATTTGTATCCACTCGTAGGTAGCTCCGGCAGGATTGCTGCTGATGGCAGTAATATCTACACTTCCATTACAAAGATTCACCACATCCGGCGCGTCAATCTCAAGTCCGGGAGTTACTTCAAAATCCTGTACAAGCGTAGTATCCAGTCCGCATGGATTGGTGATCTGGACAATGGCCCGGTAACTTCCTTCAGTTTCAAAGGTATAAGTAAATGAATCCTGCGATAAAGAATCAGCGGGAACGGGCGGACTAACCGGCCCTGTAGGCGTACCATTTGCACCCAAGGCCAATATGGTCCACTGAAACTGGTCGATCACCGGATCAGTAGGGGTGGCAGTAAAACTGGTTTCATTCCCCACACAGGCATTGTCTACCGAAATAGAAGGTTCTGAAAATGAATTACCCCCCTGAAATATATAATCGGGTAATCCCAAACCGGAAGTGGCTCCATCTGGCAAGGCAACAGGACTTCCTCCGAATTCTATTACTCCGGTTTGCAGGTTTGGAATAATTGATCTCAATGTGGCCGAACCTTGTTCTGCTACATACACCTGCCCGTCGGGACCCCGTTGTATGGCACCAAAATTTCCGGTAGGTCCGGCAATAACAGGAATATTGTCACCTTCATTAATAGGCCGATCTATGGTTGCGGAATACAAACCCTGGTTGGTAGAGACCATTAATACGGTATTTCCCAGGGTGTCGGAAGCAAATTCAACGCCGTAAGGTGTGTTGGGGAAATCTATTGAAACCGGATCGGTCAGTTCCAGCGTTTGGCTATCGAAATTAAACAGCTCTACCCGGTCGTTTAAGGCTACGGCTACCACGGTTCCAGTAGAATCGCCGCCGAACTTAATATACCCCCGGCCTTCGTCCAGGTCAGCAAAGGAATGTACGGAACCTACCGAAGAAATTACCGGTTGCCCGATGCCCTGTTCTGAAATAGGATAGGCCCTGAAATTATTATTTCCGTATTCATGCGCCAGCAGCACGGCATTCGCTCCGTACCCGCCTAAAATGGTTACCCTTTCGGTACTTTTTACAAACAACAGGTTATTACTGGAAATTACCGCATTGGTGCGTACATCCACAATAGAATATCTCAATTCGTATCCGCCGTCTTCATTATCCACTGGGGTAGTGGTAAAAATATAGAAAATTCCTTCCGACCCCGGCATCTGTACCATAGCTACCTGGGTGGTGCCCGGATTACCTCCAATGCCAGTTCCGGTATCATCTGCAATAGGTGCTTCCTGATGTACCCTGTCGCCGGTAACAGGATCAATGGTAACAAACCAGACCGTTTGCCCATCAGTATAAAATAAAATTTCTCCGTTGTTATCAGAAACCGCCGCTACCCCTTCCGGGGCGTTCATAGCCCCGTCACCCACTGGTGTAATAGCTCCCTGCCCGTTAGGATCATATAAGGTATTAAAATCTATACCGGCGCCATTACCAAAATACCATACATTGTAAAACTGATTTTCTTCCAGATACACTTTCACGTTCGACTGCGCGTAATTAGAACACCCGGTAGCCTGATCGGTTACAATTACCCAGTATACTCCTGCTTCATTTACCTGAATAGTGTCCGTAGTCTTTCCATTGCTCCAACGGTATTGGTACGATCCTCCTCCGGTTTGGCCACCCCCTCCTTGTCCACCGCTTTGTGGCGCTGCATTCAGGGTAGCGAATTCGCCCGGACAAATTGTGGTATCCTGCACCAGAGGAATCTGCGCATCAAATGCCTGCACAGCCACATTGGTAGAAGTAAAGGCAGAATCGTTAGGCCAGTAAGCGGTAGCCGTAACTGACAAAGGTGTGCCATCCTGCGGTATAATACTGGGGCTGATGCCCGTAAAGCCTTGTCCGTTTACATTCCACACAATGCTATCAGGCTCGGGCGTTCCCGGAGGAAAATCAGGCACTAAATTCACCGGATTGTTCTGGCAGGCTGGTATAGGTGCCGCCGGAGAAGTACCGATGGTGAAAAAATACTGAGCCGATCGCGCTGGTGAAAATTGAGCAAACTGTCCACTTTCAAAATCCGTGTTATTAAACAAACCAGCCGTATACGTAAGGTTGTTAAAAGTGCTGTCGGCACTGCCAATGCTGCCCAGCAGGAAGGGTCCCCCGGCCGTAGCCTGGTACAAATGGTACACATTACCATCAGGACCTAATTGCAATCCTGAACTGTTTACCGCGGTGATGCCGGGAACCACATTAATGGTATTGGCCGCTACATTGTACTGCAAAACCCGCCCGCCATTACCCGTAGCCAGGTACAACTTAGAACCGTCTTCCGACCATTCGGTATCCACCACCGATTCGGTAGGCGCCACACCGCCAATGGTATTTATATAAGTAAGCGCTCCTGTAGCAGGATTTATATTCAGCAATTGTACACCCACACCGGCATTGCTGGCTGCCGCGGCAATCTGATTGGAAGCGCTGCTGTAAGCAAGGTTAACAATATCAACCGGGTTAACGCCGGCACTGCTCAGGTCATACGCCGTGGAAGTACTGGTACCCATATTGGCGGTAACTGCGGTTACATAATATTTCGCGGTACCGGGCACCTGGGTTACGAGCCAAAACCCGGTATTATCGGCATTAGGTACTACCGTTATACCTTCGCCCAGCGTTTCCGCGGTAGGGCTAATGGTTACCGGCTGATTAGTAGGCGTAGTTACACTAGCCTGTGGATAGCCCTGAGTAGCCAGATTTACGGCTACCGTCCGTACCTCCACCGATCCTCCCACATTTACAAAAATATAATATTCCTGTACCGGATTGGCAGGATCGCCACCCGGTTTGGGTACAATCACTACGGGCTGATTGCTGTTTGGATCGCCACCCAGGCCAGTGGCAATTACTGTTCCTTCGGCATCAAAAACCTGTGCGCCATCCGTATAAAATAACAGATCACCCGTACCGGGATCGTTGGCTATTGCTTTTGCTCCATTGGGCATATCCGCACCCAAAGCAGGTGCCTGATTGGACCCATCACCAAATGAGATAGTTTTGCCTGTTCCGAATATCCAGTTTTTATCGGGCCGGCTTTGTGCCTGCAGCCCTTCAGAAAAAAACAGAAAGCTTAAAAAGCAGACAAATAATGATGTAGTTAAGTAAAAAGTTTTGTCAAACATACGTGCGACTAATTAATTTTGCTAAAGTACGCTGAATAATAAGAATCTGTTGGGTATTGTAAGAAATCGAAGCAAATAGCATGCTCCTACAATTTTTCTTCCACTATTTTTATGCCGTAATCTGATTAGGTTAGGAAATTTTTAATTAACCTTCCTATATACTTCTGAGTTAATTTTCTTATGAAACGTTCATTTTTGTGGTTTTAATATTTTTGGCTTGAAATCTGTTTAATTTTTGTTTCTTAAATCACAATATTTGATTATTTTTTTCGCTTTTAGTACAAGCATTAGGCTCCTTAACATAAAATTTGATTTGATGCGAAAGTTTTCCTTTTTTTTAATATTCATTTTAACTTCGTTAACTGCTGTGGTAGAGGTGTATGGGCAGGACCCTCAGTTTTCGCAGTTTTATGCAGCCCCATTGTACCTTAACCCGGCTTTTGCGGGGTCAACCGAACAGGCGCGTGTGGGACTTAACTTTCGGCGCCAGTGGCCGACACTTAATGCCAATTTTACTACGGCTTCTGTGTATTTCGATAATTATTTCGAAGATTTTAACAGCGGTGTGGGCATCATCATTAATGGCGACCGGGCAGGTCTGGCTGGTCTTAATTCACTGTCAGTAGGTTTACAGTATGCGTATCAGCTTAAAATAACTGATAACCTCACTTTCCGGCCAGGTTTTGAGGTAGCCTACTATCGCCGCGATATTAATTTCGACAAACTTATTTTTGGCGATCAGCTTTCGTCCAATGGTCCAATTGGTCAGCCTACAGCCGAACTGTTAAATACGGGGCAAAGTAAATCATTTGCCGACATCTCTCTGGGAGGATTGCTTTATAACAACAACTTTTATTTTGGTTATTCGGCGCATCATGTAAACAAGCCCAATCAGGCATTTTTATCGGAAGAAGAGAGTCGCCTGCCCATTAAAATGTCGTTCCATGCCGGATACAAAATTCTGTTACCAACTGGCTTTGGGCAACGCGGTTTTAACGATAAAGGGCTGGAAAGAAGTATTACGCCGGCAGTTCATTACAAAATGCAGGGTCCTTTCGACCAGTTAGATTTGGGTGCCTACTTTACTTATGAGCCTGTAATATTTGGCGTATGGTACCGTGGGCTACCTGTTAAAACGCTGGAAAACCAGAGTAACAATGATTCATTTATTGCCCTAATCGGTTTTATGACAGGAAATTTATCTATAGGCTATAGCTTTGATTATACCATTTCTGGATTAGGCATACAAAGCGGCGGGGCCCATGAACTATCGCTTTCATATTTATTTTCATTACGTGATCCCAGACTTCCACCCAAAAACGTCAGAAAAATTCCATGTCCTAAATTCTGATATAACCAAATTGTTGTACGTAACTTCAGGATACTTCAATGGGAATGGGCTGGAATTGAATTACTGGTCAGCGCTTATAATTTGTTAGATTTGCGGTAAAATCCGTTTAGGATTCGGAGCTTTATCATTTTTATTTAGCGAAAGGAGTTATTCGCATATAGCTTTTTCTGTCTAATATCTTCTTCAAAACTATTCCGTTCGAATACTAAAATTTAGTTTATGAATGCACAAGCGATTTTATACCTCATTTTAGCTATTATTACGGTTAACTTTTTATTAGAACAAATTCTGGACTACCTGAACAGAAAACACAGAAAACAATCTTTACCAGAGGAATTAAAGGGTATTTACGATGAAGAAGAATATAAACGCTCAATTCAGTATCAGAATGCAAACAACCGGTTTTCGCAGGTAACAGCCATTTTTTCTTTTGTGTTATCTTTTATATTATTAAGTACAGGTTTTTTTGGGTGGCTTGATCAGTTTTTACGACCAGACTTTCAAAATCAGATCGTGCATGCCCTTATTTACTTCGGCATTCTTTTTCTGGCTTCTGATCTCATTACAATCCCTTTCCAATTATACGGGACTTTTGTAATTGAAGAAAAATTCGGATTTAATAAAACAACGCCCAAACTATTCATCACCGATAAGCTAAAAGGTTATTTACTTTCAATACTGGTAGGGGGTGCCATTGCCGCTGTATTTCTGTATCTGGTTATTGATATCGGGGCCAATTTCTGGCTGTATTTCTGGGGCATTATCGCCATTATTACGCTCCTTTTGAATATGTTTTACACTTCCCTCATCGTACCTCTTTTCAACAAGCTTACTCCTTTGCAGGATGGACCTTTAAAAGAAGCCATCGAAGCCTATAGCAAAAAAATAGATTTCCCATTAGACAATATTTTTGTGATTGACGGGTCAAAAAGGTCCAGCAAAGCCAATGCGTTTTTCTCAGGTATAGGCCGTAAGAAAAAAATTGTGTTGTATGACACGCTCATTGAAAATCATTCCCAACAAGAACTAGTAGCCGTACTGGCCCATGAGGCAGGACACTACAAGAAGAAGCATATTATCGCAGGATTTATACTTTCTGTTTTGCAGATTGGATTTACGCTTTTTATCCTTTCTCTACTTATTTTTAATCAGGAATTATCGCTGGCTCTGGGTGCCGCACAAATTAGCATTCCTGTAAATTTAATTGCTTTCGGTATTTTGTTTTCGCCCATCAGTACGGTTACGGGCTTATTAATGAACATGCTTAGCCGTAAAAATGAGTTTGAGGCCGATGCTTATGCCACCCATACTTACGACGGGGCTGCTCTCCAGCTTGCCCTGAAAAAATTATCGGCAAAAAATCTCAGCAATCTGTTACCCCACAAATGGTATGTGTTTTTCAATTACTCTCATCCCCCGTTACTACAACGAATCCGGGCTATTGACAAAGAGAAAAACCACATAACAACTTATTGATTTTGAGGAAAATAATACATCATTAGGTTTTACTTGAAATCAGTTTTACCATATCCCTACAATTATCTAGTTTTCATTGATATTATTAAAGATTATACATCACTATTCGCTATTGTATATTGAACAATCTGTTATGAAAACTATTATTTTTCAGCATGTTACGGTTTTTAAATATAGAAACCTCCATGATTTTAATTGTAAAAGAAAAAGTAACTTTTTAAGAACCAATTTCATTTTTTGCCTGATTCTATTTGTCTTTACAAGTTTTTTCAATCAGGTATTTGCCCAGGGCATAAATAGTTCGGCAGACCGTGCCAACAAATTTTTTGAACTTGCTAAAAATTATGAAGCTGCTTTACCACTTTATCAACAGGCTGTAGAAGAAGGAGTAACCGATCCTATGGTATATTACCGGTTAGGCGTTTGTTATACCTATACCCCCACTTTAATTCAGCAAATAAACTCCATTGCCTATTTTGAAAAGGCACTTAAGGGGAGCAAAGAAAATATTCCAACCAAAGTGTTCTATTATCTGGGGCAGATGTACCACAAGGATATTAAAATACAGCAGGCTATCGATAGTTATAACCAATACAAAAAATTTGCTGATAAGGATAACAAGGAGGCAAAAGAATTACTGAAAGATACAGAAAGGCAGCTTACCATGTGTAAAAATGCCCTGTTTCTAATTAATGAGAGCAGTGGTGTGGTAATTAATAAATTTAACGAGACCGTTAACACAAAAAACACAGAATACAATCCAGTGGTAACTGCCGATGAAAGTATGATGGCCTATACAGCGCTGCGGGAAGAACGCGGCAAACTGGTTGAAAAAATATTTATTACCGAAAAAGGCTCTGCCGGGAAATGGTCAGTTCCTAAAGAAATCGCGATCAAAACAGATTTAAATGTAGGTACAGCGGGCATTTCTCCCGATGGGCAGGAAATGATCGTTTTTGTAGGAGGAGCCAATCGTACCGGAAGTTTGTATTGTATTCAGAAAAATGGCAGTGGCTGGTCAGTTCCCACCAGCCTGGGCGATATGATTAACTCAAAATATCTGGAAACCACGGCCAGTATCACTCCTAATGGAAAAACCATATATTTCGCCAGCAACCGGCCCCAAGGATTTGGTGGGATGGACATTTATAAATCGGAACGGGATGCCACAGGCAAGTGGGGCAGACCTGAAAATTTAGGCCCTGAAATAAATACCGAATATGATGAGGATGCCCCATTTATTCACCCCGATAGTAAAACGCTGTTTTTTACGTCTAACAACCTGAAATCAATGGGGGGGAGCGATATTTTCAGAACTAGTTATGTAGCCGGGAAGTGGCAAACACCAGAAAACTTAGGATATCCCATTAATACACCTACTGACGACAACTATTTTACCCTGACCGCAAACGGAAAAATGGGTTATTTTTCTTCAGAAAGAAAAGATGGCACTGGTGGGCAGGATATTTACTATTTTGAAATGCCCGCTCAGAATTCCAATATTCCCCTTACCCTAATTAAAGGAAGGATTTTAGCTGGTGAAAATGAATTGAAACCGGTACCCACCATTATTAAAGTGGTAGATAATGAGGCACAGAAAAAGATAGATTATGTATACAATCCTGAAAAATCTACCGGTAATTATCTGATTATTTTGCCTCCTGGGAAAAACTACGACCTGATTATTGAGTCAGAAGGTTATCTGCCTTACACAGTTAATGTTAACATTCCGAATCAGACCAATTTCTATGAATTGTATCAGGAAATTTTGTTAAAGCCTATTAAGCAATTTGGCGTAGTAGTGGGCCAGGAAGTTTCAGTAAAAAACGCTTTTCACAACGTAAATGAACAAACTAAAAGTACAGCACGGCATGCCAATGAAGCTATGCTGGTACAACGAGATAGCTTAGACCTGTATGATATGATGGAAGCTATCATTGCCGCTACCGATACGGCAGCTTACGAGTATTTGCTAAGTTTGATGTACGCTACAAATCCCATTGACGCTATTGATTTCAATGATTTATCAGAAGAGAAACTGGAATCAGCAGAAATAGCTTATTTCTATGACGAAACTGGTACTGACAATCTGGAAGCAAAAAAAGTAGGCAATGAAACCATTTACACTTTACCTACCTTTTATGTAACCGAAGAGGCAATTAAACAGAAAAATAAAAAAAATGTAGCCAGCAATTACGACAAAAAGCTATTGCAAACAGTAAAGAATGTTTTTTTTGATATTGGCGTGAGCAAGTTCAACGATTCGTATAAATCTGAATTACAGGAAATTGCCAATTTGCTGAAGCAGTATGAAAGTTTAGGAGTAGAAATTTCCGGATATGCTTCCCCTGAAGGCAATGCGGAAGACAACCAGCGCTTGTCGAACGAACGTGCCATTGAGGTGTTAAACTTTTTCAATCAGCAAAATATTGTAAGAAGGCGCATCATTGCCCGTGGTTATGGCGCATCCAGCGGCAAAGTAGATAATAAAGATGAAAGCCGTAGAGTAGAAATCAGGCTTATTGATTTAAATAATTACGAACTGGCCGAATAAACAATAGTTTTAGACCTTAAAATTTGGCTTTGGAAATAATTTTCCAGGGCCTTTTTTTTGTGGATGTTACAAAATTATGGGCTACCAGTATGGTTATAGGTACCAGCAGTTTATTTTTTACACGATGTATACAAACCAAATATATTATCCGGTTCAAAACTGATAGGATAAAATTTATATATATGCATGTAAAATTGAAGAAATTACAGTTTTTAAACTAATTTTGAAATTCTTATTCAGAAATATGGATCAAGCTATTATTGAATCCAGTGCGTATGCAAGAGCTGGCTTATTAGGAAATCCTACCGATGGGTACTTTGGAAAAACAATTTCTATTATTGTCAGAAATTTTGGAGCACGCGTTATTTTATATCCTTCACCCGAGCTGCATATTGAGCCGCAGGAACAGGACATCAACATATTCAGAAGTATTCATCATTTAATAGATGCGATTAGCCTTACCGGATACTATGGTGGTTCAAGGTTAATAAAAGCGGCTATTAAAAAATTTTGTGAGCATTGTGAAGCCAATAGTATTAAGCTTAAAAGTAAAAATTTCACCATCCGCTATTATTCTTCTATTCCTCGGCAGGTAGGGCTGGCCGGATCCAGCGCTATTATTACCGCCACCATGCGAGCTCTTATGCGATATTATAATGTGGAAATTCCCATTGAGATATTACCAAGCATTGTGTTATCTGCCGAAATGGATGAACTGGGGATTAATGCCGGATTACAAGACCGGGTAGCACAAACTTATGAAGGCTGTACTTACATGGATTTCAACAAAGAGTATCTGCAAAAGCATAAACATGGTATTTACGAGCGGCTTGATCCTGCTTTGCTTCCTCATCTGTATATTGCCTATAAAACCGATCTGGGAAAAGTGTCAGGCGCTGTATTCAATGATATTCGTTCTAAATATGACAAAGGCGATGAAAAAGTAGTGGGTGTTTTAGATAAAATGGCCAGCCTGGCCGAACTGGGAAAAGAAGCAATTTTAAACAAAGATAACCATACCCTCAATAAGCTTATAAACCAGAATTTCGACCTCCGATGCCAGATCATGAATATTTCAGAAAGTAATATGGAATTGGTGAATACGGCCAGAAAATGTGGCGCTTCCGCTAAGTTCACTGGTTCGGGCGGATCAATTATTGGCGTTTATCCAGACGACGAAGTATTGAATAAACTGGTAGTTGAGCTTAAAAAAATTAAAGCAAGGGTCATCAAACCTTATATATTATAGAGCTGATAAATAATGCTCAATATCCTTATAATCAATTAAATTTAATTATGGTAAAAAAAGCAGTAATTCCGGCAGCAGGTTTGGGCACAAGGTTTCTTCCCGCAACTAAAGTTCAGCCCAAAGAGATGTTACCTATTATCGATACGCCTACCATTCAGTATGTGGTGCAGGAAGCTGTCGATTCAGGCATTGATGACATCTTGATTATTTCAGGAAAAGGAAAACGTTCTATAGAAGATCACTTTGATCGAAATTTTGAACTGGAAGCTGCACTGGAAGAAAAACGAGAAGAAGGACTGCTTAACGAAATCCGTCGTATTTCAGAAATGGCTAATATCCATTTTATTCGGCAGAAAGAAATGAACGGATTGGGCGATGCGGTTTATCATGCCCGGCAGCACATTGGCAACGAGCCTTTTGCTGTACTGTTAGGCGACACAGTGTTGGATTCTGTAATTCCCGTAACCCAACAGCTTATCGATGCTTATGAGCAATACCGGTGCACTGTGATTGCCGTAGAAGAAGTGCCTCATGATAAAGTATCCAGGTATGGTATCGCAGGTGGAAATAAGGTAAGCGATCGCATTATGGAAATTAATCAACTGGTAGAAAAACCTGCGGTCGACAAAGCTCCTTCAAATTTGGCTATTGCTGGCAGGTATATTCTTACGCCTGAAATTTTTCGATGTATCGAGCAAACCCCTCAGGGAAAAGGAAATGAAATCCAATTAACGGATGCATTACATATTTTAATGAAACGCGAGAGTATGATCGCTGATATTATTGAAGGAAAACGCTATGATATAGGGAATAAATTGGATTTTTTGAAAACTACTGTAGAATTTGCTCTCAAAAGAAAAGAGTTTGCCAAGCCCTTTTATGAATTCCTGAAAGAAATTGTTGACGCGTGGGAAAAAAAATAAAAAAGCAGTATCCGAATTTCGGATACTGCACAGCCATCGCAGCCCACTGAAAAACACTACCTTTTGATCATACATCCCGTAGGACGTTTGGTATTAAAGGCAAGGGACTTTCCGTTTAATATTTTTTCTATCGCATCCTGTAAATAATGCTCGCTCACATCTGATGGAATCTGGGGATTATCATCTATGGCTCCTTTATACACTATCTTAAAAGTGTGGTCATCTTTTATCAAAAGAAAAGCTTCCGGGGTTTTTTCGGCTCCGAACATATCTGCTACTTTTTGATCGCTATCAGACAGGTACGGAAAATCAAAGCTTTTAGAATGTGCTTTTTCAGCCATTTTACGCACTCCTTCAACACTGCTTTTTGCCGGGTTATTCGGATTAATCAAAATAAAGTTCACGCCTGTTTTTCTGTACTTATCGGCTAAGTCAATAATCCTATCTTCGTACAGCTTCGAATAGGGGCAATAGTTACTTGTAAAAATTACCACTACTCCTGTAGAATTATGATAATTCGATAATGAAAACTGTTTACCATCTGTCGCGTTTTTCAGGGTAAAATCTTGAATACTACTGCTTTTGTCTAACTGTGCCCCTGATTCTACAATTACAAGAACTGCCAGCCATAATAATAAATATTTTTTCATAATCAATTAGGCCTAACCTATTTTATATACCTAATTTAAGAAAAAATATTCATTTATTAATTAAATATGTAACAATAATGTAGAATTTACATGAAAAAATAATACAGCGATAAACTACTTTTAACAGAAAGGAGTAAGATTAAAATCCGTAAACCAAATAGTAGTTAAACAGATTTTTAACATGCAACTGATAATGAACTGTGCTACCGTGAATAGAGGTGTAACCAGAAAGGCGGCCCGATTCAAGCGATAAATTATCGATAAATATGTTCTCTCGAAAAGACAACTGCTTTTTACCGTATATTTTATACAGGCATTCTTTCGCGCACCAGTACATACATAGCTTTCCCAAATCGCTTTCTACTTTTTCTAATTCTACAGCGTTTAAAAACTTATGCTTAATTCGAATAAGTGTTTCCTTTGGTTCTTCAATATCAATCCCAACATATTTTTCCTGATGTACAATGGCTCCAGCATATGGGTAAGAATTAGCCAGTGAAATATGGTAGTTTATTCCGTGCAGGTAAGGCTTCCCATAAGCATCTTTATAAATGCCATTAAAGGGTTGGTTTAATTTTTCTACCAGCGCTTTTGCCGATAGCCTACCAGCCAGCCATTCAGCTCTTTTTTCTAAATGACTGATTTCTTCCAGTTCGCCCGAATCGGTAACGGTTGGTCCATACAGGCGTTTAAGTTCTTCAAAGCTTTCTTCAACTTTCCATAATGCCCAGGCTGAATTATTATCTATCTTTTCAAGTTTCACCAAAGCCATAACCCTATAATCGTTTGCTTCGCTTTATAATAAAAAAATTCAAAAATGATTATAAAAGTCATAAAGGCCTTACAGGACACAAAAAATAAGTGTTTATTCATATGCTGAGTTCAATTTTCAAAGTTGCAACGTTTGATTAGTAAGTTATTAATTTTTGAACAGAAACTTTTAACTAAGTTTTATTAATATAGCCGCTTGCCAAATAGGATCATAGGCAAAGAAAAAACTGGTTGATACTTACCTGGAAAAAATTTTTTTGATCCGGTAGAAAACGCGTTTTTCAAATTCCCAGAAAAAACGGAACTGACCAAATATAAATCCATAAAAAAGAAGAATGATTTGATAGGCTGGCAAAATAGTGAGCGAATAAAACAAAATCCTTACCCAAGGTGGAGTAGCTTCTGTAATACCCGCTAATGCATACAGCGGTTCTTTTAAAAACATGACGGAAAAACCCGTACAGGCAAATACAATCAGAATAACAATGACTTGAAAGGCGCTCTTTACCTGCCATCTTTCCTGAAGTTTTTTGATAAATTTAGCCATAAATTTATTACCTGAGGCTTTTCTTTTCCGCTTTGATAGCTGCTATTTTTATTCTGAATTGAAGTTTAAAAAAGGCTCCCATCCGTTTCCGGACGGTAAACCTGCTACTAAGGTAATAGATTCTTTTTTTACAGGATGGAGAAATGTTAAACTTCTGGCATGCAAACTAATGTTTCCATTAGTATTAGGCTGTGCAAATCCATATTTAACATCACCCTGAATCGGACATCCTATAACCGCTAATTGTGCCCTAATCTGATGGGGCCGCCCGGTAACAGGCTGAATTTCCAACAGATAATGATTTTGTTGCTTTCCCAAAACTTTATAGGATAGTTCAGACTTTTTACTGCCAGGAACTTCTATTTTGCAGGCTGTCGTTTTGTTTTTCTCAGGGTCTTTTATAAGCCAGTGGATTAATTGATCATTAAGTTTTTCTGGTTTTTGGTTAACAATCGCCCAATAAGTTTTCTTAATTTTTTTGTCATGGAAAGATTTATTTAGCCGTTCCAGGGCCTTGGAAGTTCGAGCAAGCAATACCAATCCACTTACAGGGCGGTCGATTCGATGGGTTACGCCTATAAACACGGCGCCTGGTTTATTGTATTTTTCTCTAATATAATCTTTACAATATTCAGCCAGAGGTTTGTCTCCTGTGCGATCGCCCTGCACCAGCATACCGGCAGGTTTGTTAACAGCCAACAGGTGATTATCCTCATAAATAATCTCAAACATAAAGTTCTGAGGTTGCTGATGGGTACATATGGTACTAGTCAATTTTGATCGCGATTTTACCTTTTACTCTTCTGGTTTCGCTGTAAGCGTGGGCAGCCTGTATTTCCGATAGAGGATAAACTCTATCTACTTCCGTAAAAAGCCTGCCTCGTTCAATCCATTCTCTGATTATATTCAGATCCGCTGTGTTCCGTTTTACTGTGGTAACTATTAATCTTTTCTCTCCAAATATAATGGTTATAAAGCTTTGTAAAAAGAATTTGGTACCAGGCGAGGTAGTGATGTAAATACCTTTGGGTGTCAGTATTTTTTTTGCGATGGAAAACTTCTGATTGGCCACTATATCGAAAATAATATCAAATTTTTCGTTAATATCTTTAAAACATTTTTCATGATAATCTATCAGATAATCAACTCCCATTTTTTTGGAAATGGCGAAGCCTGACTGGCTGCAAACACCTGTAACTGTAGCGCCAAAAGCTTTTGCAAACTGAATGGCCATAATTCCTACTCCACCCGAGCAACCATTGATTAATAATTTATCATTTGAATTTACATTAGCCATGTGTACCAGCGACTGCAGGGCAGTTAAGGCAACTGTAGGCATTGTAGCAGCTTCTTCAAAACTCATATTGACCGGCATATGGGCTACGTGATCAGGAGACACCGCAATGTATTCGGCATAGGTGCGGCCATGAACCGGATCTACAGCGCCATATACCTTATCACCAGGCCTGTAAGCACTAACACTTTCGCCTACCTTGGCTACTTCACCTGCAAAGTCGGTTCCTAACATTTTAGGAAATTTGCTCCCCGTTATCATTTTCAGATTACCAAGCCTTATTTTCCAATCTATAGGATTTACTGAGGCTGCATGCGCATGTACGAGTATCTGATTTTTACTGATAACAGGCTTTTTCGCGTCTTCAAATGATAGTACTTCGGGACCTCCGTATTGGCTGAACAGAACAGCTTTCATGCAGGATTAATTAAATGTATAATTCTGTCTTTAATAAATTTTTATTTGGTTTTACAGATATAAAACTTCCTCGTGAAACTTTTTTCAAGAATAAAGGAACTTTCCATTTAACTTTGTAATTACCTATATGTTTTCAGATTAGAAAAAGAATAACAAAATGGCAAGCCAGTTAATTTATGTAAAATCAGAGTGATTTGAAGGGATGCCCAATCTGGAGCGTATGCCAAAAAAATAAAAAAACTATGCATGATAATTGTGTTACAGCAATATATTTGAGTAATTGAAAAATTAAAACCGATAAGTCAAAATTTAACTACTATGAAAAAGTTATTTGGAGTTTTTGTTGTTTTGGTAATGGTAGTACAACTACCTGTTTTAGCCCAAGCTACCTCGGGGTTAAAAATTGGTTATGCCAATCCACAGGCTATTCTATCCTACTTACCCGAAACCAAGCAAATTCAGAGTGAAATGGAATCGTTTACAAAGCAACTGCAATCTCAGTACCAGACAAAAGTTGAGGAATACCAGACCAAGCTTGATGATTTTCAGAACCAAATGGATGTGCTGACTGATGTGGTGAAGGAAGATAAGCAGAAAGAACTGGTTAATCTACAGACTTCCCTTCAAAGTTTCCAGCAGGAGGCCCAAACCGCATTGCAGAAAAAAGAACAGGAGCTATTACAGCCAGCTTTTAGTAAAATTGAAAAAGCAATTAAAGAAGTAGCAGAAGAAAATGGATATGCCATGATATTAAATTCTGATCCGGTGTTGTATGGTTCACCTGCCGATAATGTAAATGAACTGGTATTGGCAAAATTAGGTGTGGATATGCCTGAAAATACAAGTGAAAATAATTAAGAATATTATAATAACATAAGCATAAAAAGCACAGGTAAATTGCCTGTGCTTTTTTATTGATGTACATCTGATTAAAAAAAGTAACTCACATTAGCACGCAGAAAAAATGGTGTGCCCGGCGTAAAATGAATTTCAGATACAGCCTCTATTTCATTGCTTAATCTTGATTCGGTATCAAACTGGGCCTCTTTCCATTTAGCGTTTAGTATATTCTCTATCGAAAGCCCAACCTCAAACCATGGTTGCGTATAATTCAAAACAGCGTCTACCAGGAAATATCCATCCGCTACTATACTATAATCTTCATTGGCCGGTCGGTTGGCGATATAACGGTATCGTAGGCTGCTATTGATTCCGTTGTCCAGCTTTACGGATAATCCACCAATGCTGGTAAAAATTGGTGCCAGCGGAATATAGTTTTGCCCTTCCGGATCATCTTTTGACTTTGGGTTGGTGAAATTAAGATCCACATCTACAAATAACCATTTTATTGCCTGATACCGGGCTGAAAAATCAATGCCTTGCCTCCGGGTAGCTCCGCCTGCTTCCACTACAGCCTCATCTCCTACATACACAAATTCCTGCTCCAGATCGAGCAGCCACAGTGCCGCGTTAACTACCAGAGAACGGGTTGGTTTAAAAGTAGCTCCCAGATCCAGGCCATAAGCTTTTGGTATAATTTTTTCTCCTTGCTGTGCCACTACCACCCTGGTATCGTTTGAATGAAAGCCCATTCCAGATTTCACATATACGCTGGTATTTGGACCCAATTTATAATTCAGGTTCAGTTTAGGACTTACCATGCTTTTAGCATTGGCTCGCCTTTCGTAATTGGTAGCCAGCGCATCTACATAGTTAAACACAAAATGATCGAAACGCAGCGCTGCATTCAACGAAAGCCTGGAGGTAAGTTCCAGCGTTTCGTTTACATAAGCATACAGGTTGGTTTGGTCTATATTACCTCTAGACAGATCGCGGATTACTTCTTTTCTGTTAACTGTGTTAGAAAGCCGTATGTCGTTTACGTCATCGTAACGAAACCCCGCGCCTATTTCTAACTGGGTTTCTTTTCCTAAAAATTGAAGCTCCCTAAAAAAAGATCCTTTATAACCGTACATATTTCTACTTTCCGACTGGGTAATCTGATCGCCTTCTTCAGGGTTATTCAAAAAGAAAGTAAAATTAGACACCAGGTTAAAGTTATACCTGGTAAAATATAACTGATGCGTAATAGCGGTGCGGTTAGATAAATTGTTAATGAACTGCAAATTCAGATTGGCGCGGCTGGTTTCTCCACCTTCAGTGTCGTCAATAGCACCAAACCGGCCAATCATCCCACTTTTCACGGCACGCTCCGGTATTTGTCCGGATGCATCCCATTTGCTGCTGAAAGTAGAAAAAGAAGCAGTTAATAATTTATCATCGCCTATATACTGATTGTACTTGGCAAAAATATTCAGTCGGTTAAAGTTCTGAGGACTGTTGAAATAACCGTTGGTCATGTAATATTCCGATGCCACATAGGCACTTTGTTTCCTTTCAGGCAGTTCATCATTATTTTTTCCTAAAAGATCAACCATGGCTACTGTTCTAAAGGTGCCAAATTGCCCGCCTTCTATTTTTATTCGGCTTTTATCCAGCGTTTTTTTTGTATGAAAGGCCGCATAACCCGCTGTGGTAAAATCTCCTTTATCGGCATAGTACATACCCTTGTTGAAATCTACATTTTCTATGGTTTCAGGAATAAGAAAATGCAGGTCAGAATAACCCTGCCCGTGGGCATGCGACACCATATTGACCGGAATTCCATCTACTGAAAGGTTAATATCGGTACCATGGTCAATATCAAACCCACGCAAAAAAATCTGCTCGGCTTTTCCACCACCGGCGTGCTGGGCAATGAACAAACCTGGTACCAGCCGCAAAACATCCTGCGAAGTTTGTACAGGGCGTAATTCAATATCCAATGCGGAAATATTACTTAAATTTTGGGTGTGACCTGTATTAATGGTTACATCTGCTAGTACGATGCTACTGGGAGTAAGCTGTTCTAATATTTGTGCGTTTTCATCTTCACGTACTTCAATTGGTTTTTCTATTGTTTTAAGTCCTACATAACTAATTTTTAATATATAATTTCCAGGTTTCAGGCCAGAAATTTTAAAGTAGCCAAATATGTCAGTGGTAGTACTTTTTTCAGCATTTACTACAACATTGACATTGGATAGCGGTTGGCCGGTTTCGTTATTATAAATTTTTCCGCTTACCGACCCGGTGTGTGCCCAAGCACAACTGCTGAAAATCAGAAATAGGGCAATACATACTAACTGCCGCATGGTATTATTCATGGTAAATTCTTTGATCGTATATGAGTTCGTTTTACTTGATATAGCTTTCTCCCTGCAATTTGTCTTTTAAAAGCACTCAAAAATATCAGATAAACAGATTTTTGACTACAGCAGGATTAAGGCCCGATGAGAGTGGGCATTTTAATAATAGAATCTCGGTCAGAATACTGTACTGATCAATCATCACTCTGTCGTGATTAGAAATTCACCGAGATTCTGTACACTTTCCGCATAAAAACAGAATACGAGCTTATCTAAATGCCTGAATTTACTAAACCTGATTTGGAGGAGGGGTAGGGGGTGTAATATAGGTTTCTGGTATTAAAAAACTCGCAAAAGCGAAATAGAAAACGGAAGGATTGTAATTGCCAAACGAAACAGAAAATGGCTGCTGAATAAAGGTAAACCAAAAGAATATTTTAACCGAAGATTCTGGTTTTTCTGCTTCGTGTTCAGCCTCTTGTAATTGTTCTAAGGCATGGCTGTGATCTGAAACCGCATGAGAAAGGCCATAATGGTTGTTATGATGGTGGGTGTGGAATGGATTGGATATTTTATGCAAAAGTGTATGACCTACATTCAAAAGGTTATAACCAAAGAATGTAATCAGATAAACTACTAAAAGATATATAGCATAATCTCGTCGCAAAACCTTTTTTCAGTTAAACTATCCTTCATATAAAAAAGTAGCATTAATTTTTTAAGTAAGGTAGATGCAAAGCCCCTACCTTACCAAAACTATAGTATTAACCATAAAAACCTGCTAAAACAAACATTGAATGCATATCAGTTCAGATAAATTAGCTTTTGATAAATCAAATCTTACACGATTTGATTCGTTAGCCATTTCGTACTGATATACAGCTAATCGTATTTTTAATTGAGTTGCTTACCTAAACACTACCAGAAACTGGCAGTTCAAAACCTAGGTGTTCATAGTATTTCAAAAAATGATTTAATCTACTTACGAAGTATTAGAGGGCATTGGATTTATCTTTTGAAAAAATTATTAAAAAAACAATAAATTACGTATAAATAATAAGTAGCGATGGATACTTGAAATAACCGTGTTTCGGAGTAATTCCTGAAACAAATTTGGGCTTTATTTCCTTTTACCGTAAAGCACAAAATAGTAAAAAGATAATGATGTTATTATAAGTATAGGGAAAGTATGCGCAAATTAAAATTAATTGGATATATTAATTCGTGTTGAAAAATTGATAGATTACGATTATTAAGCCTTTTCGTATGAAGTTTTTTATAAATCCCGTATTTTTTTAGTCATCAGCAATGTGATATGCGAATTTTATGCCTCATAACTCCTTTTTTATGTATAGGGTTTTATTTCATTACCCAAAATGAAGCATATGCGCAATACCGTGGCTTTTATTTTGTAAACGAAAAACTGAAAAAAGTAGAAATCCCCTTTGAATTACATAGCAACCTCATTATTGTTCCGGTTACGGTGAATGATGGCCCACCCCTTAAATTTATTTTAGATACAGGCGTACGAACTGCCATACTCACCAACGAAATTTATGTTGACAGTATTCCCACCCCTAACGACCGGGAAATTAATTTATTAGGCGTAGGTGCCAAAGGGCAAATCAGTGCTTATGTTACCAATAATGTGTCGTTCGATTTATCCGGTATACGTGCGGAAGGAAATGCCATGCTGGTGCTAAAAGAAGATTACTTACAACTTGATAGTTATTTAGGTGTTAGGGTGCATGGCATTATCGGCTATGAAATTTTCAGTCGGTTCACTATAGAAATCGATTATGAGCGGCTTATACTTACGGTATACAGGCCCGATGCTTTTAAGCCCAAAAAATCGTTTGAAGTAATTCCAATGGATGTTGAGGATACGAAGCCTTATATCGAAGCATGCCTTAACATGGACGATAGCACCGAAATTGCTATCAGGTTAATGATCGACACCGGAGCCAGTCAGCCCCTGTTATTAACCGCTGATTCAGGAAAAAATATTTATGTTCCCGAAAAACATGTAAATGGGTACCTGGGAAGAGGTTTAAGTGGAGAAATTTATGGTGCCATGGCCCGTGTTCCCAGCCTGGAATTGAATGAGTTTGTTTTAAAAGATATGATTACTTCCTTTCCGGAAGACAGCGCCATGAGCAAAAATTTTATTACCAGAAGCCAGAATGGCAACCTGGGAGGCGAGGCTTTAAAACGCTTTACGATAATTTTTGATTATGCCAATGAAAAAGTTTATCTGCGTAAAAGCAATTCTTATAAAAAGCGTTTTTCTTATAACATGAGTGGCATCAGCTTAACCGCGATAGGCCCTCAATTAGATATTTACATAATTAGTAATATTGTTATACCTTCTCCGGCCAGCAAAGTAGGTTTGAAACAAGGTGATGTTATTATTAATGTAAATGGCATTCGAAGTGTGGATCTTACACTGAGCGATTTCAGTGAACTGGTTCATAAGCGGCCTGGTAAGCAGATACGAATGAAGGTGTACCGCGATGGGCAAATTTTGAAAAAGAAATTCAAACTACAAAAAATTTTGTAAAAGGAGCGTATGATTAGGTTTACTCTATTAAACAATATTGGATATTTGTAAAATTAATTAGTGTAATAATAACCCAAAAATCTTATTACCGTTAAAATGATACGTTACACTGTATCAAAACCATTTTTACGCGAATCCGCGTAAATGCGCATACTTTCATATTTCTTTTTTCTTCAAACTTTTATTAGTTTAAATTGGTTTTTTAGCGGATTTCCAATTTAGCTGTTCAAGTTTACAATCATTTTTAGAAATACCATTATAAATAGTACAACAAAGGTACTGATAATCAGTTTTGAGAATATGTTAGGACATCGATTTACTAAATATATACCACAGGAACAGGATATAAAGGGAAGTTTTGAGAACCTGCTCAAAATTTTTATGGAACTTTTGGTAATTACTTCAGGTGATGTGAGCGAAACCTTACAATGGATGACCAGTCTGGATAAGCAATATGGTATTACCAATGACGAATATGGCATGGGTAATTTCATTGACGATTTGAAAGACAAAGGATACCTCACAGAAGATAGCGAAAAAGGCAGCTTTGAAATTACTGCTAAAAGTGAACAATCTATCCGAAAAAGTTCACTGGAAGAGATTTTCGGTAAATTAAAAAAATCAGGCAGAGGTAGCCATAAAACTAATTTTGGTGGCGAAGGGGATGAACCCAGTACCGACCGGCGTGAATTTGAATTTGGCGATACCGTGGAGCAAATTGCCATGACTGAATCTATCAAAAATTCCCAAATCAACCATGGACTGGGCGATTTTATGCTGACGGAAAACGACCTGGAGATTTACGATACAGAATATAAAACTCAAACTTCTACCGTATTAATGATTGATATTTCTCACTCAATGATTTTGTATGGGGAAGATCGGATTACGCCTGCTAAAAAAGTGGCCATGGCATTGGCTGAATTAATTACTACTAAATATCCTAAAGATACTTTGGATATTCTTGTTTTTGGTAACGATGCCTGGCAAATTGAAATTAAGGATTTACCTTACTTGAAAGTAGGACCTTACCATACCAACACAGTAGCTGGTTTAGAGTTGGGAATGGACATTTTGCGACGGCGAAAAAATAAAAATAAGCAAATTTTTATGATCACCGATGGCAAACCAACCTGCTTAAAGCAAGGCATAAAATACTATAAAAACAGCTTTGGTCTGGATAGTAAAATCCTTAATAAAACCCTGACGCTGGCTGCCCAATGCCGAAGATTGAATATTCCTGTAACTACTTTTATGATTGCCTCCGATCCTTATTTACAGCAATTTGTGAGAAAATTCACTGAAGTAAATAATGGAAATGCCTATTACAGCAGCCTGAAAGGACTGGGGCATCTTATTTTTGAAGATTATAAACGAAACCGTAGAAAAAAATTTAAAAATTAGCATTTGCCTAAATTTAGACAAAAGCAGAATATACATTTTTGTTTAGGCCCTGTGTTTAATATTCTAAATGCTAATGAGCAGATCAAAAATTACTATGAGATACAACGAAATACAGCCTGAAAAGCTAATAAAAATACGGACGCTTGGTGAGTTAAAAGCAGTCGGATACCAGCCTAAATCTATTAAGGAAGAACTTAGAAATAACCTCATTCAAAAACTGACCAAAAAGGAAACGGTTTTTGAAGGTATCTGGGGATTTGAGGAGTCGGTAATTCCGGATATGGAACGCGCTATTCTTTCTATGCATAACATTATTTTACTTGGATTACGCGGACAGGCTAAAACTCGTATCGCACGGTTAATGATTTACCTGTTAGATGAATACATACCTGTTATTCAGGGCTCTGAACTGAACGATGATCCCATGCAGCCACTTTCAGGATATGGCAAAAATATGGTAGATGAACATGGAGATCGTACGCCTATAAGCTGGGTACATCGCTTTGAACGATATACAGAAAAACTGGCTACCCCAGATGTGTCCATTGCCGACTTAATTGGCGATACCGACCCTATTAAGGCGGCTACTCTTAAGTTGCCTTATTCCGACGAACGTGTAATTCATTATGGATTAATTCCGCGCTCTCACCGTTGTATTTTTGTAATTAACGAATTACCTGACTTGCAAGCCAGAATTCAGGTGGCGTTGTTCAATATTTTGCAGGAAGGTGACATACAGATCCGTGGATTTAAAATCAGGCTTCCGCTGGATATTCAGTTTGTGTTTACCGCCAATCCGGAAGATTATACCAACCGGGGCAGTATCGTAACACCGCTTAAAGACCGTATCGATAGTCAGATTATGACCCACTATCCTAAAAGCATTGAAATTGGTAAAAAAATTACGGCACAGGAAGCGAATATTAAACCGGTTCAAAATGAGAAAATTCAAATCAATGACCTTTCTCGGGACCTGGTTGAGCAAATTGCTTTTGAAGCCCGTGCCAGCGAATATGTAGATGAAAAAAGTGGAGTTTCAGCCAGGCTTACTATCTCAGCGCTTGAAAACCTGATGAGTGCGGCAGAGCGCCGAACGCTGATTAATGGTGAAAAAGAAACCTTTATTCGTGTATCCGACTTTGTTGGGGTGGTTCCGGCTGTAACCGGAAAAATAGAGTTGGTATATGAAGGCGAACAGGAAGGGCCCGGCATTGTGGCCAATACGCTGGTAGGCAAAGCTATCAGAACTTTATTTACAAAATATTTTCCTAATCCGGAAGATAAGCGAAAAGACAAAGAAAAAAATCCTTATAAAAAAATTACCCAGTGGTTTGGCGATGGACATTATATGGACATCCTCAACGACCTGGATAATCAGGCCTATAAAAAGACCCTGCAATCGGTTCCTGGACTGAACGAACTGGTAGAAACTCATCATGCTAAACTTGATGAAAACAACAAGCTGTTTTTAATGGAGTTTGCCCTGCATGGGCTTGCTGAATACAGCCAGTTAAGTAAAAATCGGCTGGAAACAGGATTGCAGTTTAAAGACCTGTTGAGTAGCATGTTTACCATGCCCAATTTAGGCGAAGATGATGACGACAACGGTTTTGATGATCGTTATTAAGCAAATACCGAAATGGATTAGGCAAGCCAGCACTTTTTTGTAAACAACTTGCGTTTTTTGGCTTGCAATGACCCATTTTCGGATCCAGTATTTTAAGGTAATCGTTCAGTGTTACTTGCTCCCGGCAGAAAAGTAATTACTGTATAAAGTAGATGGTAATGAATATCCAGGATGTAAAAATGTTGGTAAGTAAAGGGGAAGGGGAATCCATAGAGTTTAAAAGAAAAGTAGTACATCCTGAAAAAATAATTCGCGAAATTGTAGCCTTCGCCAATACCAAAGGTGGCTATTTGCTGGTGGGTGTAGATGATGACGGCAGTATTCCGGGATTAAAATTTGCTGATGAAAATGTTTTCGCATTAGAACAGGCTATAAAAAAGTGGTGCCGTCCGGAAATCAATTACACCATCGAAACCATTCCCTTTTCCAGAAAAAAATCTGTAGTAAGTTTTCGCGTAAAAGAAAGTAGCCAGAAGCCCCATTATGTTTTAGGGAATTGTTTTCACCCGCATGTTTCTATTACCAATACACTACCTGTGGGTTCAAAACAAGTCGCGCTTAACGGGACAGGTATCGAAAAAAAAACAAAGCCTCTTAACCGTGCTTATGTACGGGTGAAGGATAAAAGCCTGCAGGCAAGCCGCGAAGTTTGGGAAGTTCTCAGAAGAACCAGAAAGCCTAAAGACATTAAATTTTCATTTGGTGATAAGGAAAAAATATTAATGGAATTTCTTCATGAAAAGGAAAGTATTACCCTCAAAGAATTTAAAAAGATAGCGAGGTTATCGTATTTTCGCGCTTCCAGAACCTTAGTACTTCTGGTACTAGCAAATGTTTTAGAAATTGTTCCTCAGGAAAAGGAAGATATTTTTAAGTTACGACATATACAATGAAGTTATTGAGGTGTAATTAATAAACAAAGATTAACGCTAAAGAGATATTTTTTATGGCCAAAACCAAAGAATTAAGTACCAGCAAACCAAAATCTGTTAAGCAACGAAGTAAAAAAATATATGTAATTGATACCTCTGTAATTCTACATGCCCACGATGCTATTCTGAATTTTGATGAACATGATGTAGGAATTCCTATTACAGTACTGGAAGAACTGGATCAATTCAAAAAGGGAAATGATACCCGTAACTTTGAAGCCCGCGAGTTTATCAGGCTTATTGATAAACTGTCTTTAGAACATACTTTGCAGGATTGGATTCCGCTGAATGGAAAAGCAAAGGGAAGTTTCCGAGTAGTGATGAATTCCAAAACATCAGTAGATGCTGAGAAAATTTTTGATGAAAGAAAAGCAGATCATAAGATCTTAAATGCGGCACTAACTCTGCAGGAAGGTTATCCCGACCGGTCTGTAATTCTGGTAACCAAAGACATTAACCTAAGATTAAAGGCCAAATCGCTGAACCTGACGGCACAGGACTACGAAACTGGCAAGGTAAAACACATTGGTAGTATTTACGATGAAAAAGTAACCCTGCAGGTAAACAGCAACACAATTTCTGAGTTGTATAAGGAAGGTTTTCGCGAAGTAAGCAGTGTAATGAATGCCAGCCAGGTAACCAACAATGGCTATTACATTTTAAAAAGCACAAAAAACTCTGCTTTGGCTTATTATAACCCAATTATGCAGAAAATTGAAAGGGTTGATAAGAAACAGGCTCATGGCATTACCCCGCGCAATGCCGAACAGGCTTTTGCCCTTCACGCCATTCTGAATCCGGATATAAAACTGGTTACCTTACAAGGCGTGGCCGGTAGTGGAAAAACCCTTCTAGCGCTAGCGGGGGCATTAGAGCAGCGCCGGGAATACAGGCAAATTTATCTGGCCCGACCCATTGTTCCGCTCAGTAATAAAGATATTGGCTTTCTGCCCGGCGATATCCAGTCCAAAATTAATCCTTACATGCAACCCCTGTGGGATAACCTGAAATTTATTCAGAATCAATACCAGGAGTCGGACAAGGAATACAAGCGGATCACTGAAATGGTAAATACAGAAAAACTGGTAATTACACCATTAGCCTATATTCGGGGAAGAAGTTTATCTAATATTTGCTTTATTGTAGACGAAGCCCAAAATCTAACCCCGCATGAGGTAAAAACTATTATTACCCGTGCCGGTGAAAATACCAAGATTATTTTTACAGGCGATATTTATCAGATCGATACGCCCTATCTTGACTCTCAGTCTAACGGACTCTCTTATCTGATGGATAAAATCCGATCGCATCCGTTAACTGCCCATGTAACCCTGGTAAAAGGCGAACGGTCAGAACTGGCTAACTTAGCGAATGACTTACTGTAACATGCGCTGAAAATTTACTGAAAAGGTCAGTAAACTATTTTTTATGCGCCTGGTTGTATAGGTAGAATTGGATCTTTTTAACTCGTAAAGGGTTGAAACACCATGGGAAGTAACAATTCCTGTTTCAAAAACGCATCCAACAGTTAACCTTGCATACGCGAAAGGAGACATTATATGGCAGAACAAAAAATTTCTCAGCTCACTGAAATCTTAACTTTTTCAGTAGTTGATACTTACAATGAAAATATAGGTACAATTAAAGATATTTATTTCGATGTGAAGCATCATCAAATACTCTATCTGGTAGTATCGGTAGGAGGATTTTCAGTAGTTGGAAATAAAGAATATAGGGCGGTTCCCTGGTCAATGTTTCACTATAACCCAGTTACTAAAGTGATGCGGCTAACGGTTCCCAAAGATAAAATATATCAGTCTCCGGCCATCAGAAATGAAAACCCGCATAAACCTGATGAGAAGATATTCGCCGAAATTTTTCAGTATTATGGGCAGCCTGATCAGCGGGGAAAGCAGCATGCTTCTGAAGATAATTTTTCTTACGATGATAAAAGTGGAAACCTTCACCAGGCTTACGAAGGCTCGGCAAAAATGACAGAGGATGTGCCCAATGTTAACACCGAAGAGGAAGTTAATTACGATAAAATAAAAGGAATAGAAAATAAGTAATAAAAAAGCCTGTATAATACAGGCTTTTTTCTTTGGGTTACTGGTTAATATCTTAATTATTTTTTCATAATTTTCTCTTTGATCCTGGCAGCTTTACCCTGACGACCTCTCAGATAGAATATGCGGGCTCTTCTGACATTACCTTTTCTGATCACTTCAATTTTTTCGATACTAGGTGAAAGAATGGGAAAAATTCTTTCTACACCAATACTATTAGATACTTTACGTACCGTAAATGTTTCGCCACTGGAATTGGGGTGCCTGCGTTGAATAACGGTACCCTGGAACTGCTGTATCCTTTCCTTGTTTCCTTCGCTGATCTTAACGTGTACATTAATGGTGTCACCAGCTTTAAAATCAGGAAATTTGTTTCGGGTTTCCTGTGCTTCTTGTTCTATAAAATTTAATAGCTCGCTCATAGCTTAAATTCTTTCTGAGATTTTTCCTGAAAAAAGAGGTGCAAATATAGAAATTCTTTGGAAGAATTATGCTACTACACTATTTTTTATACAAAAAAGAAAAGCCCCCGGTTTGAGAGCTTTTCCGCGAATATAGTTTAAAAGAAATTCTATCGGGTTACTTTTACTTCTATCTCAATGTATCCGGTGGTTCCTGCGCCAGGGGCAACACTGACTACTTTTATTAAACCGTACATTTCACCAGCAGTTTTAAAAGCAATTACATCGCCAGCAGCCAGACTTGTTACTCGTTTGGGGTTATCGGGAGAAGTGCCAAATTCATCGAATTCGCTGGTTACCGTAAAATCCTGATTGACCATGATTGCGTCAAATTCAGCCGCTGTCATAGCAGATGTTTTGAATTCTGTCGCGTTCCGAGTTCCCCATGCGCTCATGTCATAACCCACGCCAGCTGGTACAGGATTAGACCATAAGTCTTCATCAGGAGAAATAAGAGATGCCCCGGAAGTAGCTCCATAAAAATAGCCAAAATCAATATCAGCGGAAACTGGATCGGCCGTACCTGTTACATCGTTATAAGAATATAACATACCATCCATGCTGCTAAAGAAAGTTTTTGAGTTCATGTCACCCGTTGGCGCATACAGTAACTTGGCTGTATAAGCTGAAAGGTTATTGGGTAACAGTACCTGATTAATGCCATGTACCACTCCATTATCAGCAGTTATATCTGCCATACTAACAGTGGCCCCATCAACCATAATGGTAGTACCATCGTTGGTGATCCAAATGCTGTCTCCCTCCAGAGTTTCAATCCAGGTTTCGTTAGTTAAGCCTGATGCAAGAATTTGTGTTGGAATTACATGATACATTAGAATATCCTCTAATCCTGGTACATCTGCTATATTGTCAGCAGTAATACCCATTGCTTCAAGTGCGGCATCGGTAGGCGCGAAAACAGTGAAAGGACCATCACCCTGCAAATCATCAACCAAACCAGTTGCATCTAATGCCGCTGCAAGGATGCTAAAATCGCTGTTTTTAACCACTACATCTGCTACTGTACCATAAGCTATTGTAATTACAAGTTGGTCATTAGCCTGTGAGCCTCCTGAAGTTACAGAAGCCGTTAGGGTATAAGTATCACCCAAAGCAGCATCAGTAGGAACAATAAACATGACAGATTCTCCTGAGGTAGCAGTGTTATCGCTGTCTACGAAAGAGCCTGTAGGATTTGAAAGTATAGTAGCTTCTGTACCAGTTGTGCCATTGGTAACAGTTACAGTTATTTCAACGGTATCGCCAGGAGCAGCATTTTCAGCGCCTTCCAAGCTTACTGTTAGAGGGCCGCCAGGGGTTTCGGTATCTTCGCTACAGCTGGCAAAAAATAAAGTGGCTGCTATCACCAAAAAGGATAAAAAATAATTCAATATTCTGTTCATAATTAAAGATTTAAAATTTTAATGGATTGGTAATTATAGATTAGTAAAAAAAATTGTTAACTAAAAAGTTTAGTTTTTTGACCGGTTTAACGTTTAAAAAGCTTTATTAATAACGAAAAATAATACATATAAATCACATAAACTATACCAAATGCTTGATTTATAGGGAAGTCGCGTGGCAATATTTTTTTACCACAAACTTTACTCATCAACTTATAATTCGCGAATTTGTTTTGTGCATTATGAAAAACGATAGGATAAAGTAATGAAGTATCTTTGATACAAACTTTATTTAACTGCCGGCATTGGTAAGTATCATAAACTTTCTTCTAAAAGGCCTGGTGTTTATATTTTTGAAAAAATGATTGCGTTTTCATTGGTTTATTTTGTAAATTATAACATAAAAAACATTTTAGTGGCAGATGTAATAAATTTCTTGAACTTTAAAGAATAACATATTCATTATATAAAAGAATTTGGCGTACTTGTGAAAAATTTGGCTTAACCTCTTATTATTATAAGATTACTGTCGTTAAAGATTTAATATCATTTAAAAATCAAGTTTCAAATAGAATTTGCCATGGAAGCATTTTTAGCAGCCTTTAGAGAAATCGCTTATTACGGATCATTTGTTATGGTTGGTATCGGAGCGCTCGTTCTTCTTTATCTTATCAGTAAGTTAATAGGTACCCGAGACAGCAAAAAGAAGTATGATTTTATCAATAGATACGAGAAAGATTTACTTTGGTATGCCTTTTTGTCTTTTATTATAGCAGGAGGCTTATATGCTACTTCTATTCTGGCTACCGAGTTCTTATTCTTATTTGTTGGAGTTTTTGTTTCTGTTATGTTTGGCCTTATTGTCGGCGTAATTGTTTTCAACTATCTCAAGTTTTATTATCCTTCCTTTATAGAAGAAAGGCTTAACAAACTACGATATACTCCCCGTATTTCCCCTAAAAGTGGCAAACCCATGAAACTTCTGAGCGAAGATGAAGAAGATGTATACCTGGACGAAGGCATGCAGGCTGAAGAAAATATTTTCTCCGTTGATTACGACGTTTGGGTTGACGAAGAAACCGGCTTTACTAAAATTGAAAAATATCCTGGCCATTTACATGCGCTAAAATCACCTACCTGTGGTTATTATACCCTTCGGGTAATACGTGAAGAGATTATTGAATCGCCTACAGAAGATAAAGAAGGAACCCTTATTAAGTATTATGAATGTAGCTATACCGGTTACAAAACACAGAAAGTGTTTAACATCGCGCCTCTTAAGAAAATTCCTAATAACTTTAAAAACACCCTTACTACTACATAAGCGAACCAAACTAACTGTTAATAAAAAGGACACGTCAGCAGACGCGTCCTTTTTTTGGTTATACATAAAGTAATGCGAAAAAACAGATTTTTTAAGACTCAACCGCTTTTGCTTCTTTTTCGGTAAAGAAAACACGTTTGATCCATCGAGGCAGGAATATGGCCCCCAGCAACAGATAAGGATAATACGATAGCATTCGCCATAAAATATTGGTGACGAAGGTATAATCGCCCAGGAAACCGGTAAAAAACTGAGAAAAGAAAAACTCAGCCGTTCCACTGCTTCCTGGTGTTGGTGAAATTAACATGGTGATCCACATCATCAGATTGCGCCCAAATATCAGAAAATGATCCCTTAACGTTAAATCAGTAAAAGCAGCGATCAGGCAGTTTAGCATTAGGTAACGAGCCACCCACACAAAAAAAGTAGCTACCGATATCTTAACCCAATAGCTGGTTTCTTTTCCTCTTAGTTCCTGTGAAGCAATAATTATTTCATCTCCCTGTTGGTTAGCCGCGTGCCGCCACCGGCGCAAGAATTTAATAGAGGTAATTTTTAGTAAAAGCCATTTAAATCCACGGGGCCGGATAAAAATGCCATAAAACATAAGAAACGTATAAAGCGCAATTAGAAAATAGCTGATGAGAAACAATACAGGAAGGCTATTTCCGATTTCCATCTGTATGGCATCGCCGTTAGGGAAAAGCTCCTGCTGGGAAAAAAGTAAGGCGAGCGGAGACACCAGCACAAAAAAGAGATTATCAAGAATGGCTGTAAGCATTACATAAGCCAGCGATTTGCCAAAGCTGATTCCTTCTTTCATCAACACAAACACCACCACAGAAGTACCACCCACTACCGAAGGTGTAACGGCAGATGCAAACTCCCACAGAATAATTACATAAATACTACCAACCCAGGTAAGTTTATGATTGGTAAGCGTTTTAATACGATACACATAGCCGGTATCACGAGCCAATATAACAATGATAGCCAGTAAAATCGCGAAGGGAGAAGCATCAAAAATAAGTTTGAGTTTTTCGGTGGTAAGGTCAGGGTCGCTATAAAACAAATAAAAAACAATACCAAGTCCGATTATGACTGGTATCCATATCTTATTGGGGTTTAAGGTTTTGAATACTTCTTTTGAACTAATTTCCATTAATCTACCGGTACTTCTACCCTTTTAATCCAAAAATTGTTAAATCCCTGGCCTAATTGTATATTGATTTGCCCTTGTTGAAGTAACTCCAGAATAGCCAAAAAGTTAAATACTACAGCAATTTTAAATGGTTTTTGCGCGATGATAGCTTCAAACGTCATACTCTCTTGCTGGGTTAGTAAATTCAACACAAATTCCTTTTGTCCTTCAATCGTATAAGGGTATTGAACGACAGAATGCAAACTCACGTTTTGGTGTACCTCAAACCTTTTAAGTACTTTTTTGTATACCTGCAGCAATTTATACATATCCAAATCCTGTAATTCGGCATCTTCATTACTTTGTTCTGATAGCTTTTTAAGTTCTTTGACCAAATTCCCACGCTCCGATTTATTCATTCGGTCCCCCTCCAGATCAGCCAACTGTCCTAATACCGATTTATATTTTTTGTATTCCAGCAGGTGCCTGATTAATTCTTCTCGTGGATCTACCTCATTACCTTCCTCATCCATCACTGGCCTGGGAAGTAAGGTTTTGGCTTTTATACGCATTAAAGTAGCGGCTACCAGGATAAATTCGCTGGCTACTTCAATATTCATTTTTTCCAACTCCCGTACATAACCAAGAAAATCATTGGTAATTTTAGAGATAGGAATATCATGAATATCTAATTCATCTCGTTCGATAAAAAAAAGTAACAAATCAAATGGTCCCTCAAAGAGAGGTAATTTTATTTCAAAACTCAAATTTGTTTTTTATTTAGTATTTTACTTAACTTTCAAACTCACAAATAAACTAATTTAAAATATTATATTCTGAACTTAACCTTATTCATGAAAAGTAAGACAAATTCCTGATTTATTTCCGATAACATTCTGTTATAAACATTCTGGGAAGTTAATCGTTTTTATGGATACCTTATTAAATTTAAAATTGTAATGCTAATCAAACCAGGCAATCTCCTTGCAACTGTTAATAGTCCGGATGACTTACGTAAATTAACCCAGGAAGAACTTGTACAAATATCGGGCGAATTAAGGCAATTTATCATCGATACCGTTTCTGTATATGGTGGCCATTTTGGGGCCAGTTTAGGCGTTGTGGAAATAACAGTTGCCCTGCATTATATATTCAACACTCCTTCGGATTTGCTGGTGTGGGATGTAGGGCATCAGGCATACGGCCATAAAATCCTGACGGGTAGGCGTGACCTTTTTCATACCAACCGGGTATATAATGGTTTGTCGGGGTTTCCTAAACGCAGTGAAAGTGAATATGATACGTTTGGTGTAGGACATTCATCCACTTCTATTTCGGCGGCATTGGGTATGGCGGTTGCTTCTCAGCATAAAGGTATCGAAAACCGGCAACATATTGCTGTAATTGGAGATGGCGCTCTTACGGGCGGTATTGCTTTTGAAGCGATGAACCATGCCGGTGTATCTAATACGAATCTGCTGATTATTCTGAACGACAACTGCATGTCGATTGACCCTAATGTGGGTGCTCTTAAGGACTATCTTACCGACATTACGACTTCTACTACCTACAACCGAATTAAAGATGATTTGTGGAAGTTGCTGGGCAAAATCAGTAAATTTGGTACCAGTGCACAGGAAATTGTATCAAAGCTGGAAACCAGTATTAAGGCATTTTTGCTGGAGAAAAGCAACTTTTTTGAATCTTTAAATTTACGTTATTTCGGGCCGGTAGACGGGCATGATGTAAATCATCTGGTAAGTGTACTTGCGGACCTGAAAAAGATACCAGGGCCGAAAATTCTGCATTGTGTTACAATTAAAGGTAAAGGCTATTTGCAGGCTGAAAAAGATCAGACTAAATGGCATGCTCCTGGTAAATTCGATAAAGTATCCGGAGAAATTCATAAAAAAACCTATGATATTCCGCAACCGCCCAAATATCAGGATGTTTTTGGCCATACTATTGTAGAATTAGCCCGAAAAGATCCAAAAATTATGGGAATTACGCCAGCCATGCCTTCTGGTTCTTCTTTAAATATTATGATGAAAGAAATGCCCGACCGAGCTTTTGATGTGGGCATTGCGGAACAACATGCCGTTACTTTTTCGGCCGGACTGGCCACCCAAGGCCTTAAGCCCTTCTGTAATATTTACAGCACTTTTATGCAACGGGCTTACGATCAGGTAATTCATGATGTTTGCATTCAGAATTTACCAGTGATATTTTGCCTGGACCGGGCCGGGTTTGCCGGTGCCGATGGCCCTACACACCATGGCGCGTATGACCTGGCTTATATGCGTTGCATTCCTAATATTGTGGTTTCCGCACCAATGAACGAAGCCGAACTACGCAACTTAATGTATACCGCTGCTGAATACGACAAGGGCCCCTTCAGCATCCGATACCCTCGCGGCCAGGGTGTAATGCCCGAATGGCATACCCCTATGGAAACGGTTGAAGTAGGTAAAGGAAGGATGGTTCAGGATGGGGAAGAGGTAGCTATTCTTACTATTGGCCATATTGGTAACTATGCTGTTGAAGCCTGCCAGTATCTTGCTTTAGAAGATCTGCATCCTGCTCATTACGATATGCGTTTTGTAAAACCCTTGGATGAGGAACTGCTGCATAATGTATTTTCCCAATTTCGAAAAGTAATTACAATCGAAGATGGCTGTTTGGCAGGTGGTTTTGGCAGCGCTATTCTGGAATTTATGGTTGACCATGGTTATCATGCTTCCGTTAAGCGTTTGGGCATACCTGATGCGGTTATTGAACATGGCGAACAACTTGAATTGCACCAGGAATGTGGTTTTGATCCGGAAAGTATTTATAAAGAAGTAAAAGCGCTGATTGGTATTCCAGCCATATGACAATCCATTCAAAATGATTGCTGTAATTCAGCGGGTGTCTGAGGCATCTGTAACTATTAATGGTAAAATCCACGGAAAAATAGATACCGGATTAATGATACTCTTGGGTATTGAAGAAGCTGATGAGGATGAAGATATTGGCTGGTTAAGTCGGAAAATAATAAATCTTCGTATATTCGACGACCAGCAAGGAGTAATGAATAATAGTTTGCTGGAGGTTCAGGGAAATTTGTTAATTGTAAGCCAGTTTACATTACATGCAAGTACAAAAAAAGGAAACAGGCCCTCTTACATCAAAGCAGCCAAACCGGAAACTGCTATTCCGTTGTACGAAAAATTTGTTAAAGCCTGCGAGCATATCCTCGAAAAACCTGTCCAAACAGGTAAGTTTGGAGCCAATATGAAAGTAGCTCTTATTAATGACGGCCCTGTTACTATTCTCATTGATACCAAAGATAGAAAATAGAAATTTTGTTAACCCAACAACAATGACGCTGGAAGAGGCACAACAAAAGGTAGATGAATGGATTAAAACCGTAGGTATGCGTTATTTTAATGAACTTACCAATATGACCATTCTTACAGAAGAAGTTGGTGAACTGGCCCGAATTATGGCCCGTAAGTATGGAGAGCAGTCTTATAAAGAATCGGATAAGAACAAAGATCTGGGCGATGAAATGGCTGATGTGCTATGGGTACTAATTTGCCTGGCCAATCAAACCGGAATTAATTTAACTGAAGCATTTCAAAAAAACCTGGAAAAGAAAAACAACCGCGACCACGACCGGCATAAAAAAAACGAAAAGCTTAGCTGACTAATTATTCGTTCTGATAAATAGCAATTTTCATGGTCCCTTTTGTATCAATATAGCCTCGGTACATGCCAGAAGTGTTAAAAGGAGTAGTAATATTACCCTTCTGATCTATGGCAATTACGCCTCCTTCTCCTTGCATTTCCACCAGCTTATGGTTTACTACTTCATTGGCAGCATCTTTTACGCTCATATTTTTATATTTCATAAGTGCGGCAATATCATAGGCCACTACCGAACGGATAAAGTATTCGCCATGGCCTGTGGCCGACACAGCGCAGGCATTATTATCAGCATATGTTCCCGCGCCAATAATGGGCACATCGCCTACCCGTCCGTATTTTTTGTTCGACATACCGCCGGTAGAAGTAGCCGCCGCCAGATTGCCTTGCTGGTCCAGGGCCACGGCCCCTACGGTACCAAATTTCTTGTCGGGAATCCTATCCAAAATACTACCTTCATTGCCTGAATGGTCTAGTTCCTGTTTTTCCGATTCCTTAATTTTCAATAATTGCTGGTATCTTTTTTCTGTATAGAAGTAAGAAGAATCTACTATTTCAAGCCCTTGTTCTTTCGCGAACTTTTCAGCGCCTTTACCAATCATCATTACATGAGGTGAGTTATTCATTACGGCTACAGCAGCCGTAATCGGGTTTTTTACATTAGTGATGCCTGCTACAGTTCCGGCGTTGCGGGTTTTGCCATCCATAATAGCGGCGTCTAATTCATTGCGGCCATCGCTGGTGAAAACGGCACCTTTTCCGGCATTGAATAATTCAGAATCTTCCATAATTTTAATGGCAGCGACCACGGCTTCGGTGCTGACTCCACCATTTTCCAAAACACTATAACCAGCTTCCAGGGCTTCCTGTAGTTTTTCTCTATACGCTTTTTCCATTTCTTCCGACAGATTTTCACGGCTAATGGTACCCGCTCCACCATGAATGGCTATGGCAACATCAGCGGTTTGAGCTGGCAGCATGTGACAGACTAACAGAATCAGAATTAAGGATAATATTTTTTTCATGGCAGGTAAGCGAGTTTTCTGTGAAACTCAAATGTAAAGTAAAATGAATAAAATTGAAAGATTTTACTGCGCCCGAACTATTGGCGGAATTTTCAACCAAATCAGGTTTTTCCATTTACATAATCCCGCAAATAGATAAAATCGTTGGTGAGCTTACCATTTTTTGTGACGGTAGCTCGTTTAATCACATTTTCGTGGTCTTCCAGCAACAAACGAGGGAAAACGTGTGTAATCAGGTTGTCGCCAAAAGATTCAGAAGCATCTTTGGGCAACTCAGAGGGCAGGTTATCAACGGCCATTACGGTGGTGTACCGGTTGTCGCTATAAGGAGGTACTATTTTATTGTTCCAGGGATCGTAATCGTAAACGGGGTCTTTAATAGTAGCCGGTTTTTTGGTAGAAGGAATAGAACCTTCAATATCGCAGGTGATGTCGGCAATGGTTTTAATACGAAAAGCATCATCCAGCATATCTTCAAGAGTGAACAGAACAGGGGCACGGGCATCCCAGTAGGCAGCGGCAATCAGTAAATCGGCAGCATAGGCATAGGGCAAAAACGCGGAAGTGTAGCGTTCGGGATTGATAAAAAATTCCTGTCTGTCGAAGGGGCCACCGCCTTTTCTTTTGTTGTAATCACGCACATCGAGTTTGGTATAAACCGGATAGTCGAATTTCTGATTCAAAAACTCGTGTGGTCCTACTTTTTCTATTCCCACACGATCCAGAGTTTCCATGGCCCCGTAGGCTACACGGCCACCGCCAGTCATGGCAATTTTTACAGGTGGTAACCGTACTTTGTCCAGTTCAGCATTCATTTCAGCCATATTGTAGCAGCGGTAGGCTCTTTTTAAATGGTAATAACCGTATCGTTCCCCATAAGCCATTAGGCCATTATAAGCACCTACAATACCGGCAAATCGGCCGAAAGCTACAATTCGGTTGCCTTCCGAATCGGTAAGGCGTTCGTAGTCAATCAGTCTGATTTTTTTCTCTAAAATAGTTTGTAACAGCTTACGGTTATACGCCTGCTTTTTAATAGTATGGGAAAAAAATAAATAGGTTTTATCTGGAATCAGCTTATCAATTGGGACTTCCTTTACACCCAATAAAATATCGCAATGCGCTACATCGTCTACCAATTCAATGCCTTGCGCCTGATAAGCTTCGTCCAAAAAACAACGAATATTACTACGCTGGCAGTAAACCCGCACATGAGGAAATAATTGTTCAACTTTGGCTGCCTGCTCGGGGCTGAGGGGTACCCGGGTATCCGGTGGATTTTTTTCTTCCCGTAGAAGCCCGATTTTTATACTTTTCACAAATTCATAACGCTTTAAGGTCAGGTTTCAATATTAGACATCTCGATTATTAATAAAAGATTATATTTGGTTTGTTAAATAAATATGAAGTATGATTGGCAGAGAACCTACGTTCATATTCACCGGCCTTATACAATTTCATAGGTTTTTATGACATCCGTTATTTTTCTAAATTTAAGCCTGTAAGAAATGATATAATTCTTCTACTAAGCTAATTTTTTCCTTCTATGATCGAAACTTTAAATTCCATAATTAAGCTAAAGACGCTGGTAGGTACAAACATAGCCTTGAAACTGTTACGCTCCCGGAATCTACCATTAATCATTACTTTTTTGTATAAAGAGTTTAAAGTAAGGGAGCAAATAACCATCCCTTACCAGCATCTTATACAGAAATTAGGTGATTTTTTAGAAGAGGTTGAATACAACGATGAGGATGAGGAACCAGAACTTGAGAAACTAATCTCGGATTTTGATGAGAAAGCCAAACTATACATCGACCAATGGATTGATGCTTATTACCTTAGGAATGTGATGGATGATACCACCAAAGAACCCTTAGTTTTGCTTTCTAAACATATTGAAAAGGTGTTTCAAGTATTTGAACTGCTTAAAGAAAAGGAGTTTGTAGGTACTGAGTCAAAACTTAAGGATATTTTCCACAAGCTAAGAGACATCGTTGAAAATGCCAATCCCGATAAGGAAAAACGATTGGCTGAATTAGAGAAACGCAAACAAGCCGTAGAAGAAGAAATCAGAAGGATAAAAATGGATGGGTATGTGAGTACCTATGAGGATTATCAGGTTAAATCCCGTTTTGAAGACGTAAACCGCCTGGCAAATGAACTGATTGGCGACTTTAAAGAAGTTGAGGATAATTTTAAAGAGATCACCCGGAGGATTTATGAACGCCAGCAGCAAACTGATTTGACCAAAGGAAAACTTTTAGCAGAGACCTTCGATGCTTTATATGAATTGAAAAATACTAACCAGGGAAAAAGTTTTTATGCTTTTTGGCAATTTATGCTGGATGATGCCAGTCAGGAGGAGTTTCAGAAACTGACCAGGGAATTGTATCAGGTATTGGAAGACAGAGGGATTGAGATTTCTTCCCGATCAATCCGCAAACTTAAAACGCTGCTTCATTTGGCCGCCCGGAAAGTGCTGGATAAAAATGGTATTCTGGCCGATAAGCTGAGCCGAGAAATTATTGCTAAAGATCAATTAGAGTCGAGAAAAACAAGAGAGTTGATGGCTGGTATTCGTAAGCTGGCGATACAACGTATTCAAAAACCATCGGATAGAGAAGTCTATTTGGAATTAGAAGGTACTCCCAATTTACACCTTCCATTAGAAAGGAAATTGGGTGAAAAACCCGAAATAAACACTTTTTCAGCTAGTGCCCAACAAGCCATGCTTGATTTGGAAGATTTGGAAGAACTCTCTAAAATATACAGCGCCGATCTGATTGATAAGCAAATTTTGCTGGCGAACATTCAGGATTTACTTCGAGAAAGATCGCAGGTATCTTTACAAGAAATAATAGAAGTTAAGCAAATAACAAAAGGGCTGGCAGAATTACTGGCATATATTACCCTGGTTAACACTTCTAATAAGTTTTTTGTGAATGAAAATATAAAAGAAGCTGTTCTTTTCGATGCAGACTCAGCAAAATATTTGGAAGTCCCCCAAATTATTTTTACAAAATAATCTTCTATGGAATATCAAAACCCACATATAGCCCCCTATGCGAAATCAGCCGTCAAACTATTGCAAGGCCCCGTTTTCGAGGATGAATCGGATGTATGGAATGAAATGCTGCAGTACCAGGTTGAATTAACCAAATATTTTGAAAAAATAGCCATTGAGCCCATTATTGACAAAAGAGATGGCTATGCCTATCTGAAACAAATGGAATTAGATGATACCGGGAGTACCATAGGTTTGATCAGGAGAATGCCATTGACTTACGAATTAACTTTAATTTGCGTATTGCTAAGAGAATGGCTGCAGGAATTTGAATCAGATGATGTAGAAACCACCCAACTGTACATTACACCAAAGCAATTCAGAGACCGATTAGAAATGTTTTTCAAAGAGAAGGCTAATGAACTAAAATTTATAAAAGAACTTAACAGGCATTTGGAGGCCTGCGTAAAAATGGGCTTTCTAAAGTTGGTGCGCAAAGAACCAACTAATCCTGATGAAGATCGATATGAGGTAAAACGCATCATCAAAGCCAGAGTTACCAATGAAGAACTGGCCCGATTTAAACAGCTTTTAGAAGATGAACTTAAGTCTGTTTAGCACCAAGTCAAGTGAATCTGGTTTCAGGCTGCATACCTACGAGGTATGGAACTGGGGAACCTTTGACCATCAGGTGTGGACTGTACACCCGGATGGAGAAACTTCATTGTTAACAGGCGCTAACGCATCTGGAAAAACAACCTTGGTCGATGGTCTGCTTACACTGCTGGTACCGGAAAAAAGAATGCGCTTTTATAACCAAACCGCCGGATCAAAAGGCGAGCGAACAGAAGACAGTTATGTGACCGGAGAGTACGGTGAAACCGAAAATACAGACACGAATACCAGAGAAATCAAAAAACTGAGAGGTGATAAATCGAAAGCACAATCGGTACTGCTGGCTGTTTTTCAAAACGAATCACAATTTGTTACGCTGGTACAGGCACGTTGGTTTTCTTCTGGAGAACTGAAGCGGACTTTTATGTTATCGTATAAAAAATTATCCATCATCAGTGACTTTTCCCCATTCGATAACCATGGAGACTGGAAGAAAAGACTAAAGCAAAAGTATCCTAAACAGGGCAGCAAGGAATTACTACATGTCATGGACAGCCCGGGTGAATATGGAAGGCTGATGCGTAAAGTTTTTGGAATGCGTTCAGAAAAAGCGCACACTTTATTTAGCCAAACCATAGGATTGAAAGTGTTGGGAAATCTGGATGAGTTTGTTCGTATGCAAATGTTGGAAGAAAGAGAATCAGAAATAGAGTTCCAGAAAATTAAAACGTATTTCAAAACCCTGAACGACGCGCACAAAGCTATTGAAAAGGCACACAAACAAATAGAACTGCTTAGGCCCATCAGGGATAAAGCCATAGCCTTGTCAAGACATCAGGCCGATTTATTGCTTTACGAAAACCATAAAAGCGCCGCGCCTCTTTGGTTTGCCCAAAAACAGAAGGATTTGATTAATGAATTCATTGTTGAAAAGAATAGTGATTGCGAACTATTAGCACAGGGCAAAGAAAATCTTGAGAGAGCCATAAGCGATTTGTCCGATCAGGAAAGGGAGCTTGATATACAGATCAGGGATGATGAGGTGGGCAAACAAATCATTGATTGGGAAAGAAAGAATAAAGATTTAGAAGCCACAAAAGCGGAGAGAGAGGAAGCACTCAAGCATTACAATGAATTAGCCGAAAACCTGGAATTTCAAGTAAATATTCAAACAAAAGAAATGTTTGATGAGCAAAGGAAGGAAGCAGTAGCCAAAAAGAAAAAGGCCATTGAAATTGTTGAGCAGAATGAAAAAGAGCTTGACAGCGTAAAAATTCAAAAACACACGCTAGATCAGCAACTTAATGAAATTCTGGACGAATTAAATGCGCTCCGTTCGCAGAAAAACAATATTCCAGGCTCACCTGCAAGAATCAGAAATGAAATTCTGGAAAATATGGGGGCTACCGAAAAAGAAATACCTTTTATAGGCGAACTGATGAGGATTAGGGAGGCGGCCCGGGAATGGGAATCAGCCATTGAGCGTTTGCTCCACAATTTCGCATTAAGAATAATTGTACCGGAGGAATATTATCAGCAGGTGAACCAATATGTAAATCTACATGACTTGCGTGGAAGAATTATCTACCACAAGTTTAATAAAAAGGAAGTTGCTCCAAAAATTTTTCAACAAATCAATGATAAAGAATTAATTCATAAGTTAGAATTTAAATCATCCTTTTATACCTACTGGATTAAAAGCGAAATCAAAACCAAGTTCAACTACATCTGTACCGACGATTTGGAAGAATTTCGCCTGGCTGAAAAGGCCCTTACCAGACATGGTTTAACAAAAAGTGCTTCTCGCCACGAGAAAGATGACCGTCCGGAAATACAGAATCGCCAGCAGTTTGTTCTGGGCTGGGATAACAAAGAAAAGATTGCCGCACTTCGGCAGGAAGCTGATCAACTTGACAAACAAATTGCTCAGGTTAATAACAGAATCACCTACCTGAAAAATCATCAGAAACGGCTAAAAGAAGAAGAAGATAATCTGACTCGTTTTATTGAATTTAATTCCTTTAAAAGAATTGACTGGTGGTCTTTATCTGCCCAAATTCAAGAAAATAACCTAAGAATAGAAGAGTTGGAAAAGACGAATGACCAGGTGAATACACTCAAAAAACAACGGGATGAAATCCTGAAGGTCTTAAAAGTCAAAAACTATGAATTAGATGACCTGAAAGGAAAATTAAGAGATATGGCATCGGGCATCGATCAACAACGACAAAAGCTTAGCGAAGCACAGGTTGTTATTGACCAGTATTCAGGTCTTGAGATAAATGAAAAATTGATCCAATTCGAATCTGAGTTTATACAAGAATACCTCATCAATATTTCAATCATGGATACAATTCAAAAACAAATCTCTCAGAAGATCAATGACGGCATGGATGCTCTCAAAAATGAAATACGAAAAGAATCCAGTGCAGCTGAAACTTTGATGAGAACTTTTACCAATCCTGGTAAAGCAATTACTGATCAGTTTGAAGATTGGAATGCGGATACCCATCGCTTGCGTGAAAATGCGGAATTCATAGATGACTATGTTGTATTGCTTGAAAAAATAGAGAAACAAGAGTTGGCGGAATACCAGCAGCAATTTAAAAAGTATCTTAATGAAGAAATGATCACCAAAATGTCTGATTTTCAAACCTGGCTGGAACGACAGGAAGAAGATATTGAGGAAAATATTGAAACCCTGAATAAGTCATTACAGAAAATTAATTTCAAGCATAATCCTCCAACATTTATTAAACTGCACGCAGTAAAAGACTATACGCCACGGGTGAAGGAGTTTAAAATCAGGCTTAATGACTGGAAACCAAACCTCATAGAATTTGAAAGAACCAAAAATGCCAATATTTTGGAACAGAGTTTTACCAAGATAAAGTCACTTTTAGGTCATCTGACCGCCGATGAAAACACCAGAAAGGAAGTTTTAGATGTACGAAATTGGCTTAAGTTTAAGGCTATAGAACATCACAGAGAAGATCTTACAAAGGTTTTTCGTATTTATACAGGTACCGCCAAGCTTTCTGGTGGTGAGGGGGCACAACTTACTTATACCATTTTAGGTTCAGCCATTGCCTATCAATTTGGTATCCATAGCGAAGGTCTCAATACCAATTCATTCCGCTTCATTTGTGTAGATGAAGCCTTTAGCAAGCAAGATGATGAAAAAGCCCGGTTCCTCATGGAACTTTGTAAGCAACTTCACCTGCAAGTTATGGTGGTTTCACCAGCCAAGGCAGAGGAAGTAGCCATTGTAGAACCTTATATTGCGCGGGTTCATTTTGTTCAACGAAAAGACAACCGCCACTCGGTGGTTTTTGATATGCCCATTAAACAACTGCAGGAACATCGTCAGCAATATTTTCAATCTGTAATATAATTCATGATTACTGTCGCGGAAATTAAGAAAAAAGCAGAACGGATTTATCCTGAAGTTTTAAAATGTGGCTTAACGGGTGAAGTTTACTTTCCTAAGATCATACGGGCTAATAAAATACTTTCCAGAGATTTTGCTAAAATGAGTCAGGAAATAGCCCACGTAATGGCTGATTCCAAAGACAGAAAAGGTTTTGGCTATATTATAATTTCCGAAACCGTCAATACCCGGCATCATGGCATTCAGGATATTCCTAAAGATATTATATTTGAAACCCTGATTGATTATCTGAAATTTATCGGCAAGGTTAAAGAATACGAACAATTTATCGAGAGTTGCCATCATATACAAAACAGCATTCCGCAATTGAATAGTTGGCTTATAAGGAACTCTTTGCTTGTAATCTCAAATACCGGTAAATGGAAGGATCTGCTAAAAGTATGTGATTGGTTCTTGCATCGTTTTGAACCTAATAAGTTTTATATTAGAGAACTTCCAATTGCCGTTCACACCAAGTTTATTGAAGAAAACAAAGGAGTATTAAGAAGCCTACTGGATGAATTAATTCCGGAGAAGCTTAATGCTCAAGTGTTTGATTTTGAGAAAAGGTTTTATCTAAAGTATTCGCAACCAATCATCAGGTTTCGAATTTTAGATGTTAATGTAGGTACTATGATCCAGTATAATGACATTGGGGTTCCTTTAGATCAATTTATGAATGCGCCCGTAAATTGTGAGAAAGTTATTATTATAGAAAATCAAATGAATTTTCTCACATTCCCCAAAACAAGAAATGCTATTGCCATTTGGGGCAAAGGTTTTGCCATTGAAAACTTTAAACAGGTTAGCTGGCTTAACGAAAAGGAAATCTATTATTGGAGCGATTTGGATGCGCAAGGATTTCAAATGCTGTCTCAGCTAAGAGCTTATTTTCCGCAGACTACTTCAATATTAATGAATAAGGAAGTGTTGGAGCTACATAAAGAATTTGCTGTGGTAGGAACTCCGTGTAGGATTGGCAGGCTTAATTACCTGTCAGTGGAGGAATATGATTTATTCGATTTTCTTCTTGCGAATACTATTAGATTAGAACAGGAAAGGATTCCCCAGCAGTTTATAAATGACAAGGTAGATATACTTTTCAATAAATAAAATAGGGATATCAAAATCACTCATAAACCTGGCTCAACAAAAAACGGTAGTAGCCAAAGGCTAACTACCGTAAATTGGTCATCTACAAACTACTAAACTTTAAACGTGAAATTTTTCTTTAATATTTTCGGTTACCACCTGTCCGTCAAATAAGTTAATGATACGGCTGGCATAGGTAGCATCGTGCGGCGAGTGCGTTACCATAGCGATGGTAGTACCTTCTTTGTTCAGTTCTGAAAGCAGGTTCATTACCTCTTCACCATTGGCCGAATCGAGGTTACCGGTCGGTTCATCCGCCAGGATAAAGCCAGGATTGGCAACTACGGCACGGGCGATGGCTACCCTTTGTTGCTGTCCGCCGGAAAGCTGCTGCGGAAAGTGGTTGCGCCGGTGCATAATGTTCATGCGTTCCAGGGCAGCTTTTACTTTGGCTTCTCTATCAGAAGAGGGCACTTTCAGGTATAACAGTGGCAGTTCTACGTTTTCATATACAGTAAGTTCGTCTATCAGGTTAAAACTCTGGAAAACAAACCCGATGGAACCTTTCCGCAACTGCGATCTTTTTCTTTCGGTATATTTGGAAACTTCAAACTCTTTAAAATAATACTCACCGGAACTGGGGTTATCCAGCAATCCCATAATATTTAACAGGGTGGATTTTCCACAGCCAGAAGGCCCCATAATGGCTACAAACTCGCCTTTTTTAATTTCAATGTCGATGCCATTCAAGGCTGTAGTTTCCACCTCCTCGGTGGTAAAAACTTTCATTAATTTGTGAGTACGTATCATAGTATGTGATTTAGTGAGTTTTCAATTTTTTGCTTATATGTCAATTTAGAGATTTTGCTTTAAAAAACGAGTACTTCGTTGTCGCCAAAGTTTTCGTAAGAAGAAGTTACTACTTTTTCACCAGGATCAAGTCCTTCCAGTACTTCGTAATATTCGGTGTTTTTTCTGCCCAGCCGGATGTCTCGCTTGATGGCTTTGGTACCGTCGTTGTTCATTACATACACCCAGTTACCACCTGTATCCCTGAAAAATCCACCGGTAGGCAATAGCAAGGCTTCCGCGGAATTACCCAGTTCCAAACGCAACCGAACCGACTGTCCGCGGCGTAGGCCTTCAGGAGCCGCGCCTACAAACTCCATGTCAACTTCGAAATTTCCTTCAGTTACAATGGGATAAATTTTATAGATTTTAAGTTTATATTCTTTACCAGCGTATGGGAAAGTTCCGGTTTGCCCTGGGCTCACACGGGGCTGATAAATTTCGTCAATGGCTACCCGTACTTTAAAACTGTCCAGAATGGCTACTTCGCCTAACCGTTCACCAGTGATAATAGATTGTCCTATATCCAGTTCAGGTGTGGATAGCAACCCACTACGGGGTGCTCTGATTACCATATTATCCAGTATTTTTCCTACAGCATCCAAACTGCTGATCATGCGCTCTTCAGAAAGTGCCAGTTGTTTGAGCTGTCGCAACCTGGAAATAGAATCCTGCCTGTAAGACTGGTAAGTAAGCTCTTTTCTGCGTAGGTTGTATTTATATTCCTCTTCTACTTCCTCAAATTCCCGTTGCGAAATCAATTTTTTCCGCACCAGTTCTTTATACCGTTCATATTGAGGTTTAAG
>JBGTIS010000074.1:0-54657 GCA_041745535.1 Cyclobacteriaceae bacterium
GGTAAAGGAAAAACTGGAGCAGCTTTCTGAAATCATGGTTAAACAAGAAAATGGCAGGTTGTATCGTACCATCGTGAACCGGCTCTGGGACCGCCTGATGGGCCGCGGACTGGTGGAACCTTTAGACGACATGGACCAGACTCCGTGGAATAGTGAACTGCTGGACTGGCTGGCTACCGACCTAATTGACCATAATTACGACCTGAAGCACACGCTGGCCACCATCATGACTTCTAAAACCTATCAGCTGCCTACGGTTGAGTATGCCCAGGTTGATCAGCTCAAAACAGGAAATTATGTGTTTACCGGGCCGGTACGGAGAAGGCTGAGTGCCGAGCAGTTTGCCGATGCCGTTAGCCAGGTGATTACGCCTGTTTTCTATACAAAAGCGTACGATCCTGAGCCAACCACCATAGAAAGTGACTGGATCTGGTACCGCGAAATGGAGGTGGAACGCGACATTTTACCCCGACCGGGCAAGCGATACTTCCGGTATGCTTTTAAAGTGCCTTCTGGCAAGAATATTCAGAAAGCGGAAGCCCTGCTGTCGGTGGACCATGCCTTTACATTGTATATGAATGGCAAACAGGCCGGTGCGGGCGACGATTGGCGCAAAGTACAAAATATTAATCTGGACAAACTGGTTCAGCCGGGTACCAATCAGATTGCCATTGAAGGGGAAAACGAAGGCACGGTGCCCAATCCTGCCGGATTATTATTTGCCTTTAGAATTACCTACCAGGACGGCAGCCAGGAACTGATTAATTCCAATGACAAATGGAAAGCCCTGAATGAGCAACCTGATAAAAACTGGCTGCTTCCTGAATTTGACGACAGCGAATGGGCCGATGTGAAAGTATACCGGGATGCTGAAGTGGAAGCTCATTGGGGAAAACTGATTAATTTCAGTTTCGATCAGGAACAGAAAGAGTCTTTTGCTCGGGCTTCACTGGTGAAGCAAAATCCATTTTTAAAAGCATTAGGACGGCCCAGCCGTGAGAATGTAACCACCTCCCGCGATGATCAGGCTACTTTATTGCAGGCGTTGGAACTCACCAATGGCGAATTCTTTAACCAGGCCATGCAGGAAGGCGCGGCATCGTGGCTGGCAGAATATGGTAACAACAGCAAGGAATTAATTAACCAGCTCTATCTTAAATCTTTCGGGCGAGAACCCATTGGCAAGGAAAAAGACCTGATGCTTGATGTATTGGGAAAAGAACCCGGAGAAAAGGAAGTTCAGGATTTGTTATGGGCGACTGTACTGTTACCTGAATTTCAGTTTATTTATTAAAATATTATTATCATGACTTATCCAAACCACGATCGAGCACGAAGGGAATTTATAAAGAAAATGGGTGCCGCCAGTCTGGCGGCTATGGCTACCACTTTGCCTACCGCCAGTTTTCTGAGTTCCTGTAGTGCTGAACACAAGCTGCCCTCATCCATAGATTCGGTAATCCTGCTCTGGATGGCCGGGGGTATGGCCCATACCGAAACTTTTGATCCCAAGGCATATGTGCCTTATGAAAAAGGACTGGAAAGCAAACGCGTGCTCAGCACTTTTCCGAAAGTGCCCACCGCGGTAGACGGGCTTTATTTTTCCGAAGGATTAGAAGCTATCGGTAGTGTAATGGACAAGGGCGCTATTATTCGTTCTTACCGGTCGGCCGACCTGGGGCATATTCTGCACACCCGCCATCAGTACCACTGGCATACCTGCTACGAACCGCCACAATCGGTACAACCGCCGCATATTGGCGCCTGGATTGCCCGGGAACTGGGCCCTTTGAATCCGGTGATTCCACCGTTTATCAGTATGGGACAGCGGTTCACAGTTGGGGAAGGAGAAGAACTGAAAGCCTTTCATTCTGCCGGATTTATGGGCAGTGAGTATGGCCCTTTCCTTATTCCTGACCCTTCCAGCGGGCTGGACAGCGTACGTCCGCCACAGGGTATGACCACCAGGCGCTTTGAAGCCAGGAACAAATTATATGAGGAACTGGTAAAACGCAGCCCGATGCAGGATCATGGCAGCGACTATCAGAAAGAATCATTAAAACGATCGATGGAACAGGCCTATCGCCTGCTCAACTCACCGGAAGCCAAAGCTTTTGATCTGAGCCAGGAGCCCAAGGAAATTTACGATACCTACAATACCGGCCGGTTCGGACTGGGCTGTCTGATGGCCAAAAGACTGGTACAGGAAGGTGCCCGTTTTATTGGTGTGTCCAGTGAATATGAGCCTTTTTTGGGATGGGATACCCATGAGAATGGCCATACCCGTGCCAAGGGAATGAAAGAGATGATAAACCTTCCCATTGCACAGCTCATCAAAGACCTGGACGAATCGGGTCATCTGGACCGAACACTTGTTATTCTGGCCAGTGAATTCAGTCGCGATGCCATACTGGAAGGTCGGCCGGGTGAAACGGTGAAAGATCAGGTAGACCAGCCCGACACCATCGACGACATGAAATATTACGGGATGCACCGCCATTTTACCGATGGCAGTTCCATCCTGATGTGGGGAGGCGGTATTAAAAAAGGACTGGTATATGGCAAAACCGCTGATGAACGTCCTTGTTCTTCCATAGAAAAAACGGTGGTGATTGATCAGATTCATCAGACTATCTATCACATGCTGGGGATACCCCCAGAAACGGAATATACCATTGAAGGCCGGCCTTTTTATTCCACTCCGGATGGAAAAGGAGAGCCTATTCTGGATTTATTAGCCTGATCCATTTAAAAAGATAGGCAGTAAGCATAAAGTATAGCAGATAGCCTGATGGCCGTATTGGCATAACTTTGCCTTTTACAATAGAAACGATCAACCCTAAACGTTGTCATGAGATTATCCCAAAGAATCGGATACCCGGTTTATTTTTCCTTATTCCTTATCCTGCTCATTTTTCACCACTGTATTACCCCGGTTCCACCTTCTGAAATTACCAGTCTGAAAGCTGGCTTTCTGCATCCTCCTGACTCGGCCCGGCCGGGCGTATATTGGTATTTTATGGATGGCAATTTGTCTGGAGAAGCCATGACCGCCGATCTGGAAGCAATGAAAGCAGCGGGTATTGGTAGCCTTGTGTTTCTGGAAGTAAATGTAGGCGTACCCCGGGGGCCGGTTGATTTTTTAAGTGATGAATGGCAGGAACTATTCAAACATGCCATCCGGGAAGCAGAGCGGCTGGGCATTGAAATTACACTGGGTGTAGGGCCGGGCTGGACGGGCAGTGGAGGGCCCTGGGTAGCGCCAGAGCAGTCTATGCAGCACCTGGTCTCCAGTGCAGTTCAGGTTACCGGGGGTAGCACCAAAACAATTCGCCTGCCAAAACCTGCACCCAAAAAGCCTTATTTCGGGGAAGGCGTATTTACACCCGAACTGAAAAAGCAGTGGGAGAACTTTTACGAAGACGTGGCCGTACTGGCTTTTCCCACTCCGGCCGGAAAGCATACTTTGCCCGATATTGATGAAAAAGCGCTCTATTACCGGGCTCCTTATACGTCGGTACCCGGCGTAAAGCAGTACCTGCCTTCATTTGCTGAATATCAGGAATTACCAAAGGCAGCAGTAATTCAGAAAAGCAGTATCATTGATCTGACCGATCAGCTTCAACCCAACGGTAACCTCACCTGGGAAGTGCCTGCCGGCAACTGGACGGTGATGCGATTCGGACGCCGCAACAATGGGGCAGTGACGCGTCCGGCGCCTTTTCCGGGTTTGGGATTTGAAGCTGATAAATTTGATACCGTCGCACTGAATGCCCATCTGGAGAATTATACCGGTAAGCTCCTTCGGAAAATTGGTGATTTGGATACTGCCTCGGCAGGTGGACTCAAAATGCTGCATATGGATAGTTGGGAAATGGGTTCGCAGAACTGGACGTCCCGGTTTCGGGAAGAGTTTACGAAACGCAGAGGGTATGACCCTATGCCCTTTTATCCGGTGTATGCCGGTAGCATTGTGGAAAGTATTGAGGTTAGCGAGCGTTTTCTCTGGGATTTGCGCCTCACCGCGCAGGAGCTGGTGTTGGCGTACCACGCAGGTCATCTTAAAAAGTACAGTCACCGGCATGGCTTCGGCTTATCCATTGAGCCGTATGACATGAACCCCAATGCTGACCTGGCACTGGGTGCCGTAGCCGATGTGCCCATGTGCGAGTTCTGGAGCAAGGGTTATGGATATAGTTCATCCTTTAGTTGTATAGAAGCTACCTCTATTGCCCACGTCAATGGCATTTCACGAGTAGCGGCCGAAGCATTTACTGCTGAAAGCACGGAAGCCTGGCAGCAGTATCCCGGTTCCATGAAAGACCAGGGCGACTGGGCTTTTGCCACCGGCATCAACCGGCTGGTATACCATACCTTTGCCCATAAACCTCTGGGAGAGCAATACCGCCCCGGCATGACCATGGGACCCTATGGAGTACACTGGGACCGCGGACAAACCTGGTGGCCTATGGTATCCGATTACCATCGATATGTATCCCGGTGTCAGTATGTGTTACAGCAGGGCCGCACCGTAGCCGATATTTTATACCTGACGCCCGAAGGAGCACCGCATGCTTTTCGTCCGCCGGCTTCGGCCATGGGTGGCGATGAATTTATGCCAGATCGAAAAGGGTATAATTTTGATGGTTGTGCACCGGACCAACTGTATAAAGCCAGTGTAAAAGATCATCAGATCATATTCCCCGGAGGAGCCACTTATCAGTTACTGATATTACCCGCTTCTGAAACCATGACCCCGGCACTGCTGAAGAAGATTGATTCACTAATCAGCCAGGGTGGTACGGTGGTAGGTGCACCGCCCAGAAAGTCTCCCAGTTTATCAAATTATCCTGAATGCGACCTGCAAATTAAGGAAATGGTAGAAAAAATCTGGGGTGGATTTGATTCACCTGCTGCACAAACAGAACGAGCGTATGGCAAAGGAAAAGTGATCTGGGGCGGAGCTTTTACCATCAAAGAAGAAAACACGCTTTTTCCGGAGTATGCGGTAACTGCCCAACTGTTACAGGATATGGGATTGGCAGCGGATTTTGAAACGGCAGCACCTGTGCGGTATACACATCGAACTTCTGATAACCAGGATATTTATTTTGTATCGAACCGGACCGATCAGCCGATAACGGCAAATTGCCTGTTCCGTACTAATAGGGGAGCACCCGAACTGTGGGACCCGCTTACGGGACAAACCCGGATGCTTCCTGAGTTTTCTGCCGAAAATGAGCGCACGTCAATTCCTTTACAATTTGCCCCTTTTCAGAGTTTTTTTATTGTGTTTGCAAAAGGCACTTCGCCATCAAAAGCTGAGGGGAAGAATTTTCCCAACCAGTTGCAGGTACAAACTTTGGCAGGCCCCTGGCAGGTATCATTTGATCCGAAATGGGGTGGCCCCGAAAAGGTGCAGTTTGATCGGCTTACCGACTGGACCCAACGACCGGAAGCAGGCATTAAGTACTATTCAGGCATTGCTACCTACCGGAAAACATTTGACCTTTCGGGTAATGAGCCGGATACCACCAACCGTCAGCTATACCTGGATTTGGGAGAGGTGAAATACCTGGCGCGCGTTCGACTGAACGGGGAGGACCTGGGGGTAGTATGGACAGCTCCCTGGCGGGTGAACATCAGCGAAGCTGTAAAACCAGAAGGCAATCAACTGGAGATTGAAGTGGCTAACCTTTGGCCCAACCGGCTGATTGGCGATGAACACTTGCCTGACGATGGTGTTGAAAACGGGCAATGGCCAGCCTGGCTGCTGGAAGGTAAGCTCCGCAGCAGTGGTCGGTATACCTTTACCACCCATCCTTTTTATACTGTAGATGCTCCCTTACTGAAATCTGGGTTATTAGGGCCGGTTACAATTTGGCGAAATGAATAATAATCCACAAGAATCAATTGTAAATTGTACTTTTGCCAAAATATGCATCATGGCTATCACCTGCCGATCATAAAACAGAACTGGATTTGTATAAACATATTCGCGATTATTTGGTAATTTTAATGTAATGCAATTAATATTTGCTTCGCATATTGTTTGCGGAATGAAAATTTAGCAGGAGTGGCTACCTGTTTCTCTTTGCCAAAATATGCATTTTTAATATCATTTTATTCATTTTTAAATTGTGCTGATCTGAATAACTTGGCTTTAAATAGCAGCATTACCTCTATTAAAAAGATCTTTAGCGGATTAAGACGCTCCCGTCTTTGGTTACAGTGTGCAATGGTTTTCGGTTAGCAATCAGAGGTGCTTAAAAAGTTTTTAAATATGGGTTGGCTTGTCCAATGCGTCTGATACATATTTTTAATAAATCTCAGGTAGAATTAATGGTTCTGCCGTGAGGATGTGCCCATCAATGCTGATGGGCTATTTGATTTTACAATTTATTTTCTACTTAATCCTATTGCTATGAATCACAACTATCTAACTTTAAGGCTGATACTGATTGTATGTATTGCCCTCTCCAGTTTAAACCCTTTATTCGCACAAAACAGAATTGTTTCCGGAACAATTAATTCTGATGAAGACAATTCACCTATTCCTGGTGTGAACGTCGTAGTTAAAAATACCTCTACCGGTACGGTTACAGATGTTAATGGCAACTATACCATTGCTGTTGGAAACGGTGCTACCCTGGTATTTTCTTCTATCGGATTTCTTACCCAGGAGGTGGCTGTGAACGACCAGTCTGTCATCAACCTATCGTTATCTGCTGATATTCAGTCTCTTTCTGAAGTGGTGGTGGTAGGTTATGGCTCTCAGCGGAAAGCTGATATCACCTCTGCCATATCGGTAATCGATGTGGAAAAGGTGAAAGACCGGCCCATCACCAATTTAACCAATCTGTTGCAGGGGCAGGCTCCGGGCGTAGTAGTACGGCAAACCACCGGAAGGCCGGGCCAGGAACTGGAAGTAAACATCCGTGGCCTCAGTTCATTGGGTGCCGGCAGTAGCCCTTTGTACGTAATTGATGGGTTTGCCGTGGGTAATTCCGCCGGACAAAACATTAATCCTACTGATATTGAAAGCATAACCGTACTAAAAGACGCTGCCTCTACGGCAATTTATGGGGCCAGAGGCTCCAATGGTGTGGTGCTGGTTACCACCAAATCGGCTCAGGATGGAGAAGTACATCTAACGTTTGATGCCAATTATGGCGTACAGAACATTCCGGATTCCAGAAGGACCCAAATGTTGAACGGGCCTGATTTTGCTCAGTTCAAAAAAGATAGTTTTATGGATAAAATCCGATATTTTGAAGGCCGGGAGCCCAGTGTGGAAGAAGTTCCTATAGAGTATCGCTTTCCTGAGCAAACCAAATATTCCACCAACTGGCTGGATGAAATTCTGAATAACAATGCCAGTTTCCAGAACTATAACATGACCTTGTCAGCCGGGAAAGGCGGCGTAAAATCGCTGGTTTCTATTGGATATTTAAACCAGGAAGGCGCTGTGATTGAAACCGGATTTGAGCGATTTAATGCCAGGGCCAACCTGAGCGGTGATATCAACAAAAATATTTCCATGGGATGGAATATTGTCGGGTCCTATTCCGATGAACCATTTGCCCAAACCACCGGCCGGGATGCCATTATCGGTTCAGCACTATGGGCCGATCCCAGAGATCCTGTATACAATGAAGATGGTACTTTTAACGCTTATATTGGCGGGCGCGATGGGGTATTTGGAACTTCCAACCCGGTGCAGGAATTGAAAGAAATGAAAAGAAATGCCAGCACTACCAATTTATTGTCGAATGGGTATGTGGAATTTAGGTTTTTGAAAGATTTTTCATTCAGATCTTCAATAAACGCAAGCTTTAACCACTATCGGCAAAAAGAATTTCGCCCTTCTTTTTTAGCAGGCAGAGGATTTAATAATCCACCTCCCCGGGAAGCTTCCCTATTTGAGTTTTATTCACAAACCATTAATGTTTCCACCGACCAGGTATTGAACTATTCCAAAACCCTAGGCGATCATCAGATCAGTGCTTTGGTGGGATATTCCGCACAGGAAGAAACATTTAAAGCCATATCAGCATCGGGCGATGAGTTTCCGAATGATATTGTAAGGTTTTTAAATGCCGCGAAGCAGATAAGCGCGGGTTCTACAGAGTCAAGCTGGAGCTTATTGGCTTACATTGCCCGATTGAACTATGCTTTCAAAGACAAATACCTGTTATCGGCAACTTACCGTCGTGAAGGCAGCTCCCGGTTTGGCGCCAACAACAAATGGGGAAATTTCCCGGCGGTATCGGTAGGCTGGCGAGTTTCCGAAGAGTCATTCCTGAAAGCGTATGCTTGGTTAACCGACCTGAAATTACGAGGAAGCTGGGGAGTAACCGGGAATAACGACATTGGTAATTACTCCAGTTTGTCGACTATGAATCCTGCTAACTATATTTTAGGAGTTCCTCCAGGTACCTTCGTCAACGGTCAGGTTTTAGATGCTTTTGCCAATGCCGATCTGGGTTGGGAACAATCTAATCAGATCGATATCGGAATGGATTTGTCATTGTTTGAAAACCGGCTGGTATTTACAGCGGAATATTATAAGAAAATTACCAACGATATGCTGCTGCCCATTGAAATACCGGTGATCTCCGGCTTTCAGACTACTTTCTCCAATATTGGAAAAGTAGAGAACAAGGGCATTGAACTGGCTGTGGGGTACAGGACTTCCTTTAATGAGTTAAACCTGTATACCAATTTCAACATTGCCTTTAACCGGAACAAGGTGCTTGAAATTCTGGGAGAAAACGACGAGATCAGAAATGGTGGATTTTACAGTACCTACAACGTGTCGGTACCGGGCCGCCCGATTGGTATGATGCACGGTTTTCATATGATCGGTATTTTCGATACCGACGAACAAATCGCCGCGTCGCCTACCCAGGATGGGGCCATACCCGGGGTATATATTTATGAAGATACCAACGGTGATGGGGTAATTTCATACGATACAGAAGATATGGTTGAAATTGGTAATCCGCATCCCAAAGCAGTGTGGGGTTTTACCCTGGGTGGCGACTACAAAAGATTTGATCTGAATATATTGGTAACCGGCGCGCAGGACTACGATCTGTTCAGAAATATTGAAGCTACTACCATGAATATGGATGGGGTATTTAATGTATTGGAATCCTCTAAAAATCGTTGGAGATCGGCTGAGAATCCCGGAGATGGGGTAGGTGCTACTACGAATACCTGGAAATGGGAACGCGAATCTAATTCCCGTTATGTGTACGACGGCAGCCATGCCTGGGTAAAAAATATTACCCTGGGTTATACCTTGCCTATACTGAACAATGCCCGTGTTTATTTCAGCACCGATAACCTGCTGCTGATATCCAAATATCCGGGTAACAATCCTGAGGTAAACCAAAGAGGCGGCATTAATCCTGGCTTTGACGATGAAACGTATCCTGTTCCCAGAACTTTTTCTCTAGGAGCATCTGTAAAATTTTAAACTGATCAACATGAAATCATATATCAATATATTAGGCTTAACGCTGCTGATGACTTTATTTTCGTGCGGCGAAGACTTTCTTGAAAAAACAGATCCTACCAAACTGGTTTCTGATAATTTTTATCAAACGGAAACTCAGGTGGAACAGGCCGTAAATGGCGTGTATTCACAATTGCAGGACGTAATCAGAAACCAGTGGCAATACACTGAGTTTATTACTGATAATACCACGTTGGATTTTAATATTGGTAACCGTGGACAGGGCCCATCGCTGGAAGCCATAGAATTCTGGCAGATCAATCCATCAACTTCTAATATAAACAACTTGTACAACAGCATTTACCAGGCTATGGTAAATATTAATACCACCTTATCGAAGCTTGAGGATGCTACTTTTGATGAAACCACAGTGAAACAGTTTGAAGGCCAGTTGAAATTTGTGAGGGCTTATTATTATTTTCACCTGGTGCAGTACTTCGGTGAGGTAATCATTATTACTGAACCGATTAAAGTGGTGTCGGAGGCCTGGGAATATGCCAGACAACCGGTAGACGATGTATATGCACTGGTTGAAAGCGACCTGAAAGATGCCATCGCGAACCTGCCGGAAAAATATGACGACAGCGAAACCGGCCGCGTTACCAAAGGCGCTGCCATGTCGCTGCTGGGCAAAGTATATCTTACCCGAAAACAGTATACTGAGGCAATCAATACCCTTACGCCTGTGTTGGCTATGGGTTATGAGTTACTGCCTGACTACAATGATGTATTTGAACCCGCTAATAAAAATCATGCGGAATCTATCTTCGATGTACAGTTTCAGGGCGATAATGATCTGGGCGAATCCAGTGATTTTATCTATACGTTTGCTCCGCGTGAATCTAACGGAGCTGTCATCGACTTTCCCGGGCAGAATGCCGGTGGGTGGAACATCCCTACCCTGGATATTATTGCCTCTTACGAAGAAGGTGATTCGCGCAAGGAAGTTTCTTTGAAAGAAGGATATACCAACCTGGAAGGCGAGTGGGTGCCCATTCCTTTTATCAATAAATACAACCATCCTCATTCTATCAGAGGGCGTACCAACGATAACTGGCCGGTGCTGCGGTATGCCGACGTATTGTTAATGCTGGCGGAAGCCATGAATGAGATATCAGGACCGGATGGTGCGTATACTTACCTGAACCAGGTGCGGGTACGGGCAGGACTTGATCCGCTGGATGGACTCACCCAGGCGACCTTCCGCACTGCCGTACTGAATGAAAGAAGAATTGAACTGGCTTTTGAGAACCACCGTTGGTTTGATTTAAAAAGGACCAAAACGCCTGAAGAACTGGCGGCTTTCATGAATGCTTATGGTGCCAGGGAAAAAAGTAATACTACCACAACGCGTGGGGGCATTCCTTTCTCAGGAGCTGATTTTGTTTTTGAACCTTACGAAGCCTTGTTTCCTATTCCTGCCAACCAGATTATTATTAATGAAGATCTGACGCAAAATCCGGGATATTAAGATTATTAAGTAGAAATCCTCTATGGAAAGCCCTGAACAGTTTTTGTTCGGGGTTTTTTCATTGTTTTTAATCAGGTTATCCTAGTTCGGGCCCGGCAATGGCATATTGCAGGTCGGGTTGTCCAGGATGTTTTAACGATCCCAGGAACATTCTGGTGAAAGGCCTTTGGGTTCTGAAGCCCATTGCCTGCAGGGTAGCAAGCCATGGCGCCTGTCCGGAAAAAATATCAACTATCGCTGGTAAACTGGCAGCGTTTGCCAAAGCCGTAAGCAACAAGGCTTTGGCATCGTGGTGGTTTTTTGCGACAATGGGACCTATCTGTTCAAAATTACTGCCATGCCGGCCCATACAATAGCCTGTTATGCTGTTTTCTCTTTTTGTGTAAAAAGCATAATTCGGTGCATGATGAAATAAGTGGTGTAGGACCCGCTGCCGGTCTGCTCCAAAGACTGAGGCATCAAACTTTATTATTTCAGGAAGGATTTGGGAGGTGATGGGTGCACAGGGTTGGAAGTGTAGTTCTGGCATTCCAGCAACCTGCCTTTCCATTCGGAGTAGTTCGCGTTCGGTTTGAAAACCTAATGTTTCATACAATAATTTGCCTTGTGGCGTGGCATCTAACCGTACGGTTCCCAGGTCTTTCGCGTACTCGATAGTCTTTTTCAATAAGGCTGTACCAATACCTAATCCTCTGAAGGCCGGATCTACCAGCACCATGCCAATCCAGCTAAACCGGTTCTGATAGGCAAGGGTAGTGGCCGTACCCGCAGCTATGCCTTGGTATAAAGCAACAAAATTTCCATGCCCGCCTGCTCGTACCAGCAATTCCCAGTCCGATTCAAGCTGATTCCATTGGGCATTGGCTTTTAGTCGCATTCCTAAAGGAATGTCCTGGAGTGTCATGAATCGGATTTTTATCGGTGCATTTTTAAGAGCGTGTTAGGAGATTTAGTTTTTGGAAAAAAGGCCATCGGTGTATCTTATTAGAAACCAAACTAACTCTATTTGTCAGTTTAATCTTTGTAAAATCTATTAATTATCCCTTTGGCGTTTTTGATGCCTTTCAGCGATTAAGTTCAACGCGAGCTCATCTGTCATACTTTTAAGTAAATCTTGGGCAATGAGCAATTTTATATCACTGGCTGAAAGCAAGGGAATATCCTGTTGATAACGTAGCTGTTGTTCTACAATATAGTGAAAAGCCATCATAGATAAAGCCAGGTGATGATATAAAGCTTTCCAACTTCTGACTTGATATTGAGCCAAACCTAACCTCTTTAAGCCTTTGCCAGTCATGCTTTGAATATACCATGAGAGAAATTACCGTTCCTGTATCCAGTTCAAGATCAAAGATCGGTTGTCGAAAGTCTCTTTCAAGTTCATAAGTTACTTTTTCTTTGGTAAGGACCAAAATATCCCAGTCAGAGTTGGAATGATAATCACCCTTAACTCTTGACCCGAACAAAATCACTTCCGCTTCGGGGTTTCTTTGCATTATTCCATACTTAATACTAGCGAGCAGTTCATTCTTTTGCATAGTATTTAAAGATACATAAAATAGGCATAATATGTATTATTACTGACTTATATTAAACTATTCCTCTCGTTCGCTATTTCCGGGCAGGTGACCAGTAATCCAGCATCTGGGCGAAGGTGTCAAAAGCGGGCTTGGTGAATCCGTACGGGGCTTCCAGATGAATGCTCATGGGGAAACCCAATGCGCCTATCCCATCTATCACACTTTTGTAAAGCGAAACCAAATGCTGTTGCTTCTCTTTCAGTTTCATCTGGCTGAGTCGGGATATAAACTCCTGTTCCTTTTTTACTGCCGCATTGCCATGATCCTGAATCAGCCATTTGATCAGCCCTATCTTTTGTTCCACCTGCGGTACAAAACCGAACGACAGCAGCACTTCCGGCCGGTGCGTGTGGGTGCGTGCAAACTCCTGAAGGAAACGCGCAATGGTATCGGAATATAGCAGTTGGGTAAGGCCGAAAGTGGCACCCCGTTCACATTTAAACTGGAAACGTCCGGCTTCTCCTTCACGCGTAGGAATAAGGATAACGCCCCGGTTGGCTACCTGTTGCCTGAAATGCGTGAGGGCATCGGTAGGCGCTACGCCCGAGCCTTCACCATCGGCCATGGTGCGGGGCACGCCTACAAAAATGATCCTGTCAATGCCGGCTTCCTGTAAGTGATGAAAACGCTGCTTTAAATTTTCCGCATCCAGAAAAGCGGTAACCTGGGTACAGATTCCCTTCATACCCGGAAGATGCGGTGCGGCTGCCCGCCAGGTATCCAGTGGGTCCATTTTTGGTTTCATTTTTACCGGACGGTCGTCATCTTCATCAATCATGCCCGGAATCATCAAATGATTAATCATACTTTCCAGGCCGAACTCACAGGAGAGTTCCCGAACCTTTTGCGCTTCTTCTATGGCTCTGTCCGGGCCATCTTCTATGTTGGGGGGGACAAATTCTAATGCTATGCTACTCATTAACTAATGTATATCCGATTTATAAGTAAAGAGCGCAAAGATATACAAAAATGTAAATTATAGTAAGGCCATTGGTTCATCTATAAGGGCAAGCTTTCCTAGCGACGCGATTCATCCATAAAGTTTCACTTGGAAAGAGTTTTTAAGAATATTATTTTAAATCTTATATTTCTAAAGCACCAAAGAAAGAAACATTCTATTACCGTGAGATAGCACATCCATACAGGAAATGGGAAACAAAATATCGTGGGAGTTTCGATCATTCAAAATTTTAAGTCTGGAATTTATTCAACAAGTTGACCATCATTTAGCATATGAGAAATTTTAGATCGGCCTGGAAGAATTACTTAACATTTAACTGGAAAACTGGCCTGGCCTTTATTCTTTTATTTGGAATACCGCGATTCATTATCGTGTTAAATGCCAATCAAACTGGAAACTACAGCCTTACATCCATCATTTTCATTTTAATGTGGATTACTCCATTTGTTTTACTAACGAAAAATGGGAGGCATTTAATGGGTATTAAAAAACCAGAAAATTACGCCTGGTTGCTTTATTCATTCCTGTTTGGTATGGGTACCTGTACCATAGTTTATGTTTTAGGCGAATGGTTGTATCAAAATTCTGTTAGCAATTGGTTTGTCTACATTTCAAATGCTTACAACATTCCGGCTCAAGGACTTGAAGGGCCGAATAAAATCGTTTACTTTTTGATTTCGGCTTTAATCGGTATCACATTCAGCCCGATTGGTGAAGAGCTGTTGTACAGAGGACTTATTCATCAGAGTTTTGTGCCCAGATTTGGCGAAAACTACGCCTCTATTATCGATAGCCTGGCGTTTGGTGTTACGCATTTGGCGCATTTCGGGATTATCTATATGGCAGGCACCTGGAGCTTTTTATTTATTCCGGCTTTTTTATGGATGCTGCTGATGTTTTTTACCAGCAGAACATTTTTCTTTTGCAAACTCAAAACAAACTCTATTTATGGCGCGATAATCAGCCATGCTGGTTTTAATCTGGCGATGACGTATTTCATATTTTATCATATTTAAGGATAACTAACGTCAAACAAAACTACTCTCAGACAATTTTTATATTAATTAACTAAGATTTTTTGATATAATAGCGGCAAATTTCAGGTTTTTTAATTTAAGAAATGTATAAGTTCTCGTCATTATAATGTAATTCTTAAAAATTACATTTATTAATACTTTATAACCTTATTATTTCCCTTATAAATAAACTAATTTTCAACTGCCCTCAGAAACAGAAAATATAATCCATTATGCGTAAACCTGCCCTTTTATTCCTGATCGCGAACCGCTAATTATTTGGCATTGGGGATACAGCAACCAAATAGCAGTATATTTTAATAAAAAAAGAGTATACACTTTTAATAACCACCTAAACATCGTAATTTTTTAACTGTAATATTTCAGTTTTCAAAATATCGTACCTATGGCTACCAACATTACGCTGAAAGTAAACGGGCAAACCCATCAAATACAAACTGAACCCGAAACCCCTTTGTTGTATGTGCTCCGAAATCAACTGGCATTAAATGGCCCTAAGTTCGGATGCGGACTTACCCAATGTGGTGCCTGCATGGTATTACTGGATGGCAAAGCCACCCCCAGTTGCCAGCTTCCCGCTGAAACTGTTCAAAACCAGGAGGTAACCACATTGGAAGGTCTGCTCGGGAAAAATGGAGAACCGCATCCGGTACAACAGGCTTTTGTTGAAGTACAGGCTGCCCAATGTGGTTATTGCCTGAATGGTATGGTGATGGCCGCCGTGGGGCTGCTTCACGAAAATCGTAATCCGGATGACGCCGCCATACGTACTGCTTTGCACCGCAACCTATGCCGGTGCGGTATACAACCGCGGGCCATCCGGGCCATTCAACAGGCTGCTAACAATTTATAAATGAACCACAACCCGGCCATGAAAACATCTAACCATTCCCGAAGAAACTTTTTAAAAACCGCCGGCTGTATTACCATCAGCTTCCCATTGCTGGGTGGCTACTGGTCAGCCGCTGGCGAAACTACACTCGTAGGTAATGTGTTGCCCCGAAATATTGGAGATGAATCCAAAATAAGTGCCTGGCTGAAAGTGCTGGACGATGGCAGGGTACGAGTTTTTACCGGTAAATTAGAACTGGGCCAGGGCATTCGCACAGCCATTGCCCAGGTAGCCGCCGAAGAGTTGGATATGGATCTGGACCAGGTAGAGGTAATGCTGGCCGATACCCACCAAACTCCCAACGAAGGATATACGGCAGGTTCTGGTTCTATTGAACGCAGTGCCATGTCGGTACGGTATGCGGCCGCTTCCGCCCGGCAAAAACTGCTGGAACTGGGCGCTGTAAAACTAAATACAAAGCCTGAAAATCTTACTGTAAAAAAGGGCAGGGTCAGCAACCCTCAGGATAACCATTCGCTTACGTTTGCCGAAATTCTGGAAGGCAGACAGCTTGAAGATGAGATACAACAATCGGTATCGTTAAAACCCACCGAAAACTATCAGTATGTAGGAAAGCCTATTCCCCGCCAGGATATTGAAATGATGGTGCGGGGTGAGCCCCTATTTGTGCAGGACCTCCGCTTTCCGGGTATGGTACATGCCCGGGTGGTACACCCCAAAAGTTACCAGGCCAAACTCTTAAAATTTGACGAAGCAGCATTAAAACGCGCGGTGCCGGGCGTTATTAAAACAATAGTAAATGGGAGTTTTCTGGCTGTGCTGGCCTCGGACGAATACCAGGCAGTAAGGGCACAGGCCTATCTTCAGCAAAATGCGACATGGTCTGACGCCTCACCTTTGCCTGTGGGACAGGACATGGAGCAATACCTGAGATCGTTGCCGCTGAGAAGCGAAAACGTAATAGAAACTGGCAACTTTGCTGAAATGGAAAACGCTTCCGGTGGTTTACTAAAAGCCAGTTATTCCAAGCCTTACATCATGCATGGCGCCATTGGACCATCGTGTGCGGTTGCCTTATACGAAAATGAGAAACTGGAAATCTGGTCGCATAGCCAGGGCGTATATCCTTTACGGGAATCAATACAAAAATTACTGAACCTGGATCTTTCAAACATTCACATCAAGGGAGTGCCAGGTGCAGGTTGTTACGGCCACAATGGGGCTGACGATGTAGCAGCTGAAGCAGCCATCATTGCCATGGCGTATCCGGGCAGGCACATTCGCCTGCAATGGGCACGGCACGATGAACACGGTTGGGAACCCTATGGTTCTGCCATGCAAATGGAGGCGGAAGCCAGCCTTGACAGTTCCGGGAAAATTCAATACTGGCAGTATACGGTATGGTCCGACACCCACAGTACACGACCCGGCGGCGACCCAGCGAATCTGCTGGTGGCGCATTATCTGGAAAAATCAATGCGAATAGATTCTGAAGGATATACCGGGGGAGGCTACCGAAATGCCGAACCGTATTATACCATTCCGAATGTAAAAGTAAACGCGCGTTTCTTTAATGGTCCGCTTCGGGTATCTTCCTTACGGAGCCTGGGCGCTTATGCCAATATTTTCGCTATTGAATCTTTTATGGATGAACTGGCAGAGAAAGCCGGTAAAGATCCACTGGCATTCCGATTGGCGCATACGGAAGATGAAAGGTCTGTAGCTGTAATACAAAAACTACAGGAACTCACCCAAAATGAACCTACTGCCGAAAATGAAGGAATAGGATATGCTTTTTCGCGTTACAAAAATTCGGCTTCCTACTGTGCGGTGGCCGCAAAAGTGCAGGTAAATACAACCTCAGGCGAAGTAGGGGTACAAAAAATGTGGGCATCCATTGATGCCGGACAGGTTATTAATCTGGACGGTATTAAAAACCAAACCGAAGGAGGTATGGTACAGGCCGCCAGCTGGACCCTGATGGAAGAAGTTAAATTTGATGAACAGCACGTCAATAGCCTCGATTGGGAGAGTTATCCTGTTTTTCGGTTCAATCAGATACCCGAAGTAGAAGTGGCGGTAATTGACCGGCCCGATTTACCCCCGCTTGGTGCCGGAGAAGCTGCCCAGGCCCCTACTGGTGCCGCGGTGGCCAACGCAGTGTATAAGGCTTGTGGAAAACGGGTACGGCATCTGCCTATCCGGCCGGAAAAGATTAGGACTTAGCGCGGAAAGTGACAGGCATTAAAAAAAATCGCTTCAAAACCAGGTGAAGCGATCGTTTAAAAATCAACACCCTGGTTTGGTTAGGAGACTAAGGTTAACTTATTTAATTCTTCCGTAATGGTTGATATTTCATCCGGAGTTAATTCAGCATCCACCGCTTTGGCATTTTGAATGGCCTGTTCAGCATTGCGTGCCCCTACCAGGGCAATGGTAATACCTGGCTGTTCCAGTGTCCATAAAATAACCAGTTGGGCAAGTGTTATGTCCTTAGCGGCTGCGATTGGCTTGATTTTTTGCAGAAACGCATCCGTTCTTCTCAGGTTTTCATCTTTATAGAAATAAATTCCTGCCCGATGGTCGCCTTCTGAAAACTGATAGCCCGGTTTCATTTTACCGGTAAGTAAGCCCCGTTCCAATGGACTATAGGCCAATATGGATTTTTTGTTTTCAATACAGTAAGGAACTACTTCTTCTTCAATACCTCTTTTTACCATGCTGTAGGGTACCTGATTAGAAGCCAGCGTCACATATTTTTCCGCTTCTTTCATCTGTGCCGCATTGTAATTACAAACGCCTGCGTAACGAACTTTTCCATCCTGAATCAGTTTAGCTACTGCTTCCATTGTTTCTTGTATAGGAGTTGTGCTGTCGGGCCAGTGAATCTGATACAGATCGATATAATCTGTTCCCAGTCTTTTCAGGCTGTCTTCACATTCTTTAATAATACTTTCTTTGCCGGCATATTTGTAGATATCAATATCTTTACCCTGGTTGTTTTTGCTATGGAAGGCAAAATCGCCTTTTACCAGATCCCACCGCATCCCAAACTTAGTCAGAATTTTCACTTTATCGCGCGGAATATCTTTTATGGCTTCCCCCACAATTTCCTCGCTGGTGCCTTGTCCGTAAACAGGGGCAGTATCAATGGTATCCACGCCCAAATCATAAGAAGCCTGAATAGCCTCAATAGCACCTTTTCTTTCGGTACCACCCCACATCCAGCCACCGGCTGCCCAGGCTCCGAAAGTTACCACAGAGAGATTAAGATCGGTTTGCCCTAATTTTCTATACTTCATAAAAATTATGTTTTTAAATTTGAATATATACTTATTAAATACTGTTCAGTGGTATTTTGTTTTTAGAAATCAGGTTGGTCAAAATTAAATGGTTGTAATTCATCGATCAACTGCTTCTAAAATTGTGAGTTACTCATAAAAAAGTGAGCCATCTTACCGGCTAAATAACCGTGTAACGTTGATAACCGTGAAGCAAAGGAATTCTGGTTTGCGTCACCCGATACATGGCCACATGAATAGGCACTTTTTAAAGAATAAATGGAAGCGAAGAATGGAAAATAACTCCCGAATTCCAGAATTACACCAGACATAAAAAAGGAACGCCGGTCAAGCGTTCCTTAAATGTTTTGTAAAATGTGAAAGTCGGTAGTGGTTATTCGCTCATGTTACTCAATGTAAAAGGCTCAATGTCCCTTACATCATCGTCCGAAGCCTGACTAAGTTCCCATTCATCATACTGCGCCTGCAACCGCAACCAGATTCCCGGCGTGGTGCTTAGGGCTTTGGCAAGTTTTTGGGCAACCGGAACGGTTATCCTTGCCTTGCCATTTATAATTTCAGATATGGTTTTCCTAGCCATTCCTATACGCTCGGCCAATAGCGAAATAGTTATACCCCCACCGTCAAGATACTCTTTCAGTATCATTCCAGGGTTAGCGGGGTTATGGATCATCATAGTAAGATTTGTTTGTTTGTCTGTGTGTTCTGTATTCGGTATCAATGATATTGGTTGTAATCGACTTTCGTGGCCTCCTTCCCCACGAATAAAAAGGTTATTCTCCATGCGCCGGATACCTTAACGGCCCAGTGATCTTTTATTGGCGGTTTTTGCATGATATGCAGATCGTATCCCGGTACATTCATATCGAGGTGCGATTCCGCCACGTTTAGTAAAGTTAATATTTTAGTAATTTTTTCTGCATGTTTTGCGTTAATTCCTGCCGTGCTTCCTGTTTCGAAATACTTTTGAAGCCCCTTATGGCTAAAGCTTTTTATCATTACCCTGAGATAAATTTATTTATGGTTTCGAAAGGTAACGACAAAATCCTAACCTTTCCAATTTAATGTAACGAAAAAAGTTACACCAAGGTTTTGATTTTATTTAAAAAATTACATAAAAAAAGCGCCCGTGTTCCCGTCAGGCGCTTGCAATTTATTGTTCCACAATTCTAATTCATGAGGGCGGTTTTAATCTCCCTTATTTTTTCAAGATCAGCGCCGAACATATCTTTTCCGGCTCCGATTTTCAGCTGTATCCGCATCGTTACATCACGGCCTTGAGTTTCTACGGACACGAAATATCCGCAAGAGGTGAGGTTGACCGGCGTTAGCATGCCGGAAATTAAATTCTCCTAATTACCACAATCAGACTTATCTGGAAGAAAAATATATATTGAACGAGTTGCTGTACCTGTTGAGTAAACGCTGGACTACCGAGGTGCTATTCAGCATACAGGAAAGTAACCACCGGTTCTCCGGTTTGAAGGAAAACCATGATATCAGCGAAAATATGCTGGCAGACTGCTTAAAGCTTCCTGAGCAGCATAAACTTATTGTCAGAAACGATGATTTTAATGAAGTACCTGCCCGGATAGAATATGAATTAACCCAAACCGGTAAAAAGCTAAGTGTATTGCCGGACCAGCTATACCCGTTTGCGGAAAATGAAACAGAGTTTTCTGCCGGGTGTAAGTGAGAAAGGACAGGTATGGGCAGTAATGAAGTTCAGCCTATTTTAATAATGGTGGCCTGTATAAATTAAAAAATTAGCACCGGAGCATTTAGTGATTTCACACAGCTCCGGTCTAATCATACGAATACAACTACTAACTTAAAACTTTATTGGTATACTGGTAAACACCATGCAGGTGTTCAGAAGTGTTTTTGCTGATGTTCAGATCCTTAATGAGGCCGTCTTTCAGGCTGTATACCCAACCATGGATATGCGGAAATTCTCCATTATCCCATTCTTCCTGAATAAAAGAAACCATAGAAAGATTGTTGACCTGCTCCTGCACATTGAGTTCCACATACCGGTCAAATCTTGCGGTTTCGTCCTCAATAGCATCCAGTTCGTGTTTATGGATTCTGTAAACATCTTTGATATGAAGCAGCCAGTTATCAAGAAATCCAAAATGTTCGTTGCTCATAGCGGCTTTTACACCGCCGCAACCATAATGGCCACATACAATAATATGCTCTACTTTTAGCACCTTTACCGCGTAGTTTACTACGCTGAGCAGGTTAGAATCGGTATGAATTACCATATTGGCGATGTTCCGTTGCACAAAAATGGACCCTGGCAGCGCATTGGTAATTTCAGTAGCAGGCACCCTGCTGTCGGCGCAGCCAATCCATAAAAATTTTGGAGATTGCCCTTGCGCAAGCCTATCAAAAAAGTCAGGAATCTTCTTTTTGATATTTTCTACCCACTCAATATTTCCTTTGATTAATTCTTTAATTGATTCTGTCATCTTTTCTATATTTTAATTTTTTTAAGTTGATTTTATCGCAGAACCATAAATTCCGCATGACTCCCAAATTTGAATAGCCTGAAGCGCAGCACAATTGGTATGTAGTATGCCACTTTCATTTAGCTATTTATTCCAACATCCATATTTCTCGAGATGCCGGCCTATTTGAAACTATACTGGCGCAATGAGCTGCCATTCAGATATGGCTGCTACATCAGAATTTTTTTATCGCCATTATTCCGTTTCAATACCACCTCATTAAACTGAGCTACCGGATTGGGCTTTTTTGCTTTTGGCAGTCCTTCTACCTGCATTTCCATATTTCGCAATTTTGCATTTTCCTTAAAATCCTCGATAATCTCTATCACGTCAGGGTGAATGGTCTTTGTTTTTGAAGCATCGATCACCAAATGTACGCCATCGGGCAGATCGTTTAAGGTTTTAAGGATACCGGCTTTGTTCAGAAAGCTCACATCCTCAGCGAGCGAAATGCGGATGGGGTTGCCTTCCACATATTCTTCCGGATTGAAATGGTAAGGGGTTTTATAGTTAATCCAGAGAATATGGAAAATAGCTACCACAAGGCCTAAGCCGATACCAATCAGCAAATCGGTAAACACGATCCCCACAATAGTAACCATAAAAGGGACAAACTGAGACTTACCCAGGTTGTACATACTTTTAAATAAAGAAGGCTTGGCCAGTTTGAATCCTACCACAAACAGAATAGCCGCCAAACTCGCCAGCGGAATCAGGTTCAACACATTTGGAATAAACATGGCACAAACCAGTAAAAGTATGCCGTGGAAAAAAGCGGATGCTTTGGTACGGCCACCCGACTGGATGTTGGCTGAGCTTCTTACAATGACCTGGGTAAGAGGCAAACCACCGATCAGTCCGGAAGTGATATTACCCACTCCCTGGGCGATGAGTTCGCGGTTGGTGGGGGTAACCCGCTTACAGGGATCCAGTTTGTCAGTAGCTTCCACACTTAAAAGTGTTTCCAGGCTGGCTACAATGGCAATAGTAGCACCGATTACATATACTTCCGGATTATTCCACTGGCTGAAGTCAGGCAGGGTAAACTGTTGAAAAAATCCAATGATAGAATCAGAAACAGGAATAGTCACAATGTGCCCCTGCGCCAGGGTAAGCGCCGGCATATGCTGAAACAAAAGGTTTAGTCCAATACCGGAAGCTACTACAATTAAAGGGCCCTGAACAACCTTAAAAATAGGATGCTTTTTCATAAATGGCCGTTCCCATAAAATGAGAATCGCCATAGAAACCAGGGTAATAATGATAGCACCCGGACTGATAAAGTCAAGCATATGTACCAGTTCGCTAAAAGTATTGTGTCCGTCAGGCTGGAAGAAAGCCATATCTCCCTCATAATCCGCATCATAACCAAAGGCATGGGGAATCTGCTTTAGAATTATGATAATGCCAATGGCCGATAACATTCCTTTAATTACAGCGGAAGGAAAGTAATACCCGATGATGCCAGCTTTCAGAAAACCCAGAATCAACTGTATGATACCTGCTATGATTACAGCAAATAAAAATATTTCAAAAGCGCCCAGGTCCTGAATGGCTGTTAGTACAATTACCGCCAGTCCGGCAGCCGGACCACTAACACCCAAAGAAGAGCCACTTATTAAAGATACCACAATACCACCCACAATACCGGCTATAATACCGGAAAATAAAGGTGCTCCTGACGCAAGGGCTATACCCAAACATAAAGGTACCGCTACCAGAAAAACCACCAGACTCGCGGGTAAATCGTTGCGCAGGTTCTGGAAAAATTTATACTTATTTTGTTTCGTCATTCTATAAAAATTTTGCCTGCACAGATACAGACCGTTTATACTTTGTGCCTGTCAGCTAAAAAACACATAGATGTTGCTTACCTAAACAGATCTTGTTTACTAGGAAAAAGGGAATTCTATTTACAAGGTACCGCTTACAAGGTACCGCGTATCGCGGGTTATCGCAATACTAATGTATAAACCTCGGGAGGGGGGGTGAATACGGCACTGTAAAGATCGCGCCAACTGAAGCTGTAACTAACTTCAGATAAAGATAAAGTGAGCGTGGTAAAAGAACAGTTAAACGTCAGGTAACTGAAGTCATCAAATTCTTTTTCCTGTTTATGTTTTTTATTTTCTTCTTCAGGTTCGGCATCAGCCCCCTGAAAGATTTCGCGGTTTTCTGTTTCAACATCGAAAAAAGAAGATATATTTTGAGTGGCATCGGTACAGATCACAAACATAAACAGCAGCAGCAGTGCTGAAAACAGCATTCTTAAACTTGCTCTGCTATATTTGTTTCTGGCCATCATTATTGGCTTGTCTTAATTGTGTTAAAAACTAAATGGGTGAAAAATTCTGAAATATCTTCCTCCCCTTTCTTTTTATCGGTTAAAAATGAAAGATGTCGCGAAAAATATTCCTGATGATGCGCTCCTTCTATTACAGTAGAAATAAGCGTATTCGGATATTTAAATTCAGGATTGACTGCCAATACCATTTCGCTTACTCTTTTAATTAGTTTTTTATAAACCATAAAACAACCTTCTTTGTTTTCTTCATCCACATTCCTGGTATGGTAAGCTTTAAAAGATTCCGCGATTACAATCTGATTCAATATTACCTCATTAACATGAGCAAACTCACCATCTTCCTGTATAGGATTGGTTAATATTTCAACTGCTATTTTCAACCTTTCCTCTGCTGAATCAATGTTAGCGGTGGCAAATACCAACCGGTATTCCAGCCAGGCCCAGTACCAGGCTGTCAGATACAACAGAAGTTTATGCTTATTTTCAAAGTACCGGTAAATGGTACTTTCCGGCGACCCTATCTGCTTGCCTAATTTTTTAAATGTAAAGCACTCAAATCCTATTTCATGAATGAGTTGAATGCTGTGTTCAATAATAGAACGCCCCAGATCTGACGAATCAGGATCTTTTAAAAATACCTTATCCGAAACTTTTACTTTAATCTGACCAATAAACTCCAGCATACTTGTACATCAAAACAATAATACTCGCAAATATAATAGTATTACTATCGCTTTTGCAAGTATGTGTATTATAAACACCATTTTTTCACTTATTGTTATGATTTTTTGCCAAGTACCCATCCACCAAAGCAAAAGCTTTGTTTAAATTTCGCTGAAAGGTTGATTTCCCGTATTTCTCTGCCGGTGCCACACCCGGCAACCAAAACTTTTAGGGGTTGACTCAATCTGAACTGTTGTTGAAAATAGGAGGAGATATAAGCATGGAACTCATGATAGTCAGGAATCCAATGCCCAATAGCCTGGTCGTAATAGGCAGCCCGGTCGCCTTCAAAAATTACATATTGCTTTATTTAAATTCTGAAAATATAATTTCAACGCCATAATTATTTTGAAATACTGTTAACCTTATATGGGAAAATCCAGTTAGTTTACCTGAAATTTATTTGAAATAAACACGCATTCCAATGAACGGAAACAAAAGAGCGGATATTAAGCCCGGATTGCTGGTTAAAATTGTGCTCAAAAAAGACCAGCGATCGGGCAAACTTACCGAAGGCATTGTGAAAGATATCCTAACTAATTCCCCCACCCATCCGCATGGCATCAAGGTACGGCTGGAAACCGGTTTGGTAGGCCGGGTGAAAGAAATATCAGAAGAATAGGAGAAGTAAATGCTATTTGCCAATGTGGCATTTATAACATGGTCTTCTCTCCATTTTCAAAAACTTGCGGTTTTTTCAAAACTGTTTAAATTCCAGGGCTTCTCTATCCCATTTCCCGGTAGTGGCGGCCGCTTCATAGGTAGATTGCAGAAATCGCATGAGTGTCGCCTCCGGATCCGATGATTGCCTTACTACCTCATAGGGCAGAAAAAATTCGCCCATCTCCTGACTGAAAAAAGCCTCTTTGGGTGCTACCGGCCGCGTTCCGAAATCAGGCGGAGTAGGATAACAGTATGCATAAAAAGCCGGATGGGGAAAAGCTTCGCTTCCGGGCCAGAAGCCGGCACTGGAAACTTCATGCGAATAAGCTTCCCGCATTACTTCGAGCGGTATATTGGGCATGCCTCCCGGATGCTTAGGTGCCTCTCTTCCGGAAAACCGGGTAACAGCCAGATCAAACGCTCCCCAGAAGAAATGAACCGGGCTGCATTTTCCTATAAAACGTGCTCTGAATTCGGTAAACACCGGTTCCATCCGCACCAGAGCCTGCCAGAATAAATACATCTGATCTTTGTCATACGATTGATGAACTTCATCCTGTTCAAAAGGAATAGCAGGCTCTATTTCATTGGGTTTCGCGTGTATTTTAACCCGGATACCTAAAGTTCGCAGTGTGTCAAAAAGTTCCTTATAAAAAGAAGCTACGGTTCTGGGATACAACGCTATTTTTTCGTTCCCGCCCTTACTGGTAGTGATCACCAGCTGATGCTGATTAAAATCGAATTCTAACTGAAAAACTCCCTGTTCATAAGGTATGCTTCCGGTGGTTAAGCCGCGAGACGACACATACAAGGTAACATGCCACGAATGATTGAGCCAGGGCGTTTTTTTAAGACGTATTTTACCCACAATCTGCGTCCATAACTGAACGGTAGCCATGGTATCCTGTAGTAATTCAAATTTTAATTCTGGCCAGGCAGGCTGGTTCAACTGATCTTTTTTCATGATAAATTGATGTTGAGGGTTATAATAAATTATTGGTTTTATCTATTTTCATTGGCTATGCTGGAGTAAATGCTGAATGCAATGGCTTCTGCTAATATAACCATTATTAGAAAAAGTATGGATAGGCATCAACTTTCTTCATAGCGACACTGCTGTGGTACATTAACCTACACAATAGGGGTGTTTGAAGTGCATAACCGGTTGCTTCAATCCAAAGATGGACTGGCATTGTGGAAAGTGAGCGATTTGGATTTGGAATCACTTTCTAACAATGCCATCCTGATCTTTATAGAAACTAATCTTTTGTAATATGACAGGTAAGTATAGTAAGTAAGTGGACAAGAATAATAAAGTATATCTTGCCGGATGGGTGATAACGCTCTGCGTCCGACGAATTCCGCGCGGGAGCCGGAATTCGGCAAAGCCTCATCCGGAGAGAATGGCCTAAAACTGTTGCTCATCTGCTTAAACCAGTCGTTTGCCACTACTTCTTCTGGTGTTCCGGACGCAATAGGTCGTTTACTGTTTTTACCGGATTGAACGTAATAATGGGCACTTCTACAAAAATAGTGTTCCAGTCGGACATGGCCCCATTCCACAAACCCGGTAATTCCTGGGCTTTCAGATCTTTGCCATCTTTTGATTTTCGTGAAATAAAGCCGGTCATCGGGTCTACAAAGCGGCGCAAATCAAACTTTTCACCTTTGTTGTTTTTCAGAGAACAAACAATATCTACCGGATTAAAGTGGGTCGCATGCTGGGCGATACTTTTCTGCCCCAGGTTATCCATGTCAATCTGCGCGCTTTCTACAATTTGCAGGGAGGAGGAATCGTCAGGGTTAATAGCCCAGAAAGGTCCGCCACCGGGTTCACCTTCATTTTTCACCATACCACAAACGCGGATGGGGCGGTCTAACTTTTCAATCAGGTAGGTAACTTTTTCTTCCCCATCCATGGCTGAAAAAACTTCTGACGATACGGTAAACAATTCGCTTTCAATAAATTCCCGTACTTCTTCCAGCAATTCATCGTTCAGGTCTTCGCTGTTTTCGATCAGGTCCAGATAGGTAAATATTTTTTCCTGCATGCGCAGCAGCAATCCGCCCAGGGCTTTTTTATAGGTAAAGGTTTCTTCTTTCAGCCTGTCAGGCACTACATTGTCTATGTTTTTGATAAACACCAGGTCGGCATCAATGTCATTCAGGTTTTCAATGAGCGCGCCATGTCCACCCGGGCGGAACAGGATGGAACCATCGGCATTGCGGAATGGTTCGTTGTTCAGGTCTACCGCAATGGTATCGGTAGCGGGTTTCTGTTCAGAAAAAGAAATATGATAGGTAACCTGATACCGCGCTTCATATTTACCCTTTACCTGCCCGATCAGGGCTGTAAATTTCTCCTTATGTTCGGGAGAAACCGTAAAATGGATATACACATCGCCACTTTCGCTTTTACAGTAATTGGCTCCTTCCACCAGGTGTTCTTCCACAGGCCTGCGGGTAACATCCCCTTCATAGGCATGAAAGGTAAGTAAGCCTTTGGGCAAACTGCCATAATCAAGCCCTTGTTCCGAAAGCAGGGTTTCTAGTATACTTACATATTTTCTTTGCAGAATGGCTTCGTTCAGGCCCAGTTCATTATTTTTTTCGTAAGCTGATTTCAGTTCTTCATAAAAAGCGAAATCGTTAATTCTTTTAAAAAAATCGAAGATGGGTTTCTGCTTGGGGTCGGTAGTGAGTTGCTGATAGTCTGCATCGGTACCCTGGTAGCTTTCGGTAAAAGCAAAAAGCGCTTTGAACATCCGGCTAGCCGCACCAGAGGCAGGCACAAACTTATAAACTTTTCGGTACCTGGCTTCCTCCTCATACATGCGCACCAGTTCCAGTATTTGTTCTTTTCCAAGGCTCAATATGCCATCGCCAATGGTAGCGGCTTTTACCACCTGCAGATATGGAAACCCGTTTCTGAAATTCTCTATTTGCTGCTCAATAGTTTTTTCATCCACGCCCTGGCTTTTCAGTTGTTGTATATCGTTTTCGGTAAACATAGGTTGATTAGTTGTTGAAAAAATTTTCAGGTTATTGCCTGATTGATTAAGTTGATTAATACAGAGCTATATTACAATAAGATTTTGTGTTTTGCCACCTGAACGGCAAAAAAAAGATAATGGCAACTATATTGTAATATCCATTTTAATTTTAGAAGAGAAAACCGTAAATGTGGCAAAGTATAACACCTCATATAGCCAGAAACCTTACCTGCTACAGAAAAATAAGCGTATAAACGTACCGCTTCTACCCTGAAAAGGTTGATTCAATGGCAAAGCACTACTTCTCAACCACTGATCCAACTGGATGAGTGGCAATGGAGCGGTCTTTTATCATTTTTCCTACCTGTTAACCTAAAAAAACGCGGACCGCCTACATCTTCATAAAAGCACGAATGCAAAAAAATAAGATAGGTTGGAAATATGATATTTATAGAATCGGGAAATTTTGAGAAATACCCTATCATTTGTCAGTGGAAAGGTATATGATTGAATGATACTGCCCAACTTTTTGTAACTGGTTAAAGGGCTGTGGAATTCTTAAGGGTAGCTATAATAAAGTAAAGAAGTTTACGCTATTTAACTGCTTCCTATCCGAATTGCTGTATTTGTAGAAGTAAGGGCGTTGGACTAAGCAAGCATTCTGACCGTTATGAGGAGGTAAGGACAACTACCGGGCACGTCATAGCGGCCGGGTTGCCGATGCAGGGAATCCGCCGGAACGGCTGAACCCAATGCTATCTCGTTCAGTCGTGTACACCGGTTACAGGACGAAGAGGAATGGGTATGCGCCCCATTCTCGAGATAACATAAGTTCCATCGCTTCGCGCTGTCTCCTCGTTATGACGTGCCCAAATCAACACCATGCAAATATAAAGGGCTGTGATAGCCCCGGGTATGACGTGCCTATCAATAACAATAGCACTATCTCTCAGGTTTGTAATTGCCTCCCAGGTTTGTGTGTCACAAACCTGTCAGAGGTCTCTTGGCTACCATACAAATCAGTTATTACTGAAAATATCTTTAATGGCATCAAAGAACTTCTTCTTTTTGCGGCCTTCTTTTTTAGGATCATACTTTTTGATTTCCCCGGGCTTGTCCTGCTCTTTTTCTTCCTCTTTGGTAAACAAACGCTCCAGAAAACCAGGTTCTTTTTCCTGTTCGAACATCGGGCAATCCAGCTTTCGCAGTACCCGGGAAGAGGGTTCCGGAAACTGTTTTGTCCTGATCTTCGCGTACTTCGTGTCGGCATTGATGTAGCCCATAAAGGTGGCCCAGATGGGCAAAGCGGTGTTGGCGCCCTGCCCCAGCGATAACGACCGGAATCGCACCAGCCGGTTGTCGGCCCCTACCCATGAACCCGCAACCAGATCGGGAATCATGCCGATGAACCAGCCATCGGACTGCGATTGGGTGGTACCAGTTTTACCGGCAATGTCGTTGGGCAGGTGATAGGCGTACCGCAGGCGGGAGGCCGAACCGCTATCCACCACCGATTTCATCATCTGTATCATCATATCGGCCGTTTCGCGTTCCATTACTTTTTTCACGTCCTGCTCTTTGGTAAAGTCGGCAATTACATTTCCTTTGTTGTCTTTAATGCCCATCAGATATACCGGTGCCACATAATAGCCACGGTTGGCGAATGCCCCATAGGCCGCCACCATCTCCATCAGCGACAGGTCGGGGGTACCCAAAGCGATAGAAGGTTCTTCCGGCACATCGCCAATGCCCAGTTTGCCGGCAAAGTCCACCACCTTGTCGATGCCCGCCTGCATGATTACCTTCACCGCCACCGTGTTGATGGAATGGGTAAGTCCGCCCTGCATGGAATACCGTCCTTCGTATTTGTTATCAGAGTTTTTAGGGGCCCAGTTGTCGTATTCGGTGTACATGACCTGCTCGTTGCTGATGTATTCGCACGGATCAACACCCTGTTCCAGGGCGGTGGCATACACAATGGGTTTAAAGGTAGAACCTACCTGCCGTTTAGATACTACATGGTCGTACTGAAAATGCTCATGATCGATGCCCCCTACCCAGGCACGTACCAGTCCGGTACGGGGTTCCATGGCCATAAATCCGGCATTCAGAAACAGCTGGTAATAAATAACCGAGTCGAGGGGAGAGATGGTTTTTTCCACTTCACCCTCCCAACTATATAATGACATGGGCACCGGCGTATGAAAAATGGTTTTAATTTCTTCTTCCGTTTTTCCGGCCTGTACCAGGCTGCGGTATCGTTTGGAACGGCGTACAGCCTGCTGGATACCGGCATCATCTTCCGCAACAGGATTCTTGCCCTTTACATGCTTGTCGAAAACCTGCTGCAATTGCTTCATGTGGACTTTAACCGCTTTTTCCGCATACTCCTGTAAATGGGAATCGATGGAAGTATAAATTTTCAATCCATCGGTATACACATTGTAGGTGGTACCATCCGGTTTGGGATGCGCTTTCAGCCAGCTGTTTACCTGCAGGCGCAGGCGTTCCCTGAAATAAGGAGCTATTCCTTCGTTGTGGGTTACATAGCTGTAATCCAGCGCCAGCGGTATGTTTTGAATAGAATCGGTAGCGGTAGCTGACAGGTATTTGTATTTTTCCATCTGCCCCAGCACCACGTCCCTGCGCCCTTTGGCACGGTCGGGATACAGGCGGGGATTATAATAAGTAGTAGCCTTCAGCATGCCGATCAGTACGGCAGCCTGTTCGGCTTTCAGATCGGCGGAAGACACATTAAAAAACCGGCGCGAAGCGGCTTCAATCCCAAATACATTGCCCCCAAAAGGCACGGTATTGAGGTACATGGTAATAATATCTTCTTTGGAATACACCTCTTCCAGGCGGGTGGCAATAATAGCTTCCTTTATTTTATTTACCGGCATAGTCAGCAGCCAGTAATTCTGCCGGGGATAAATATTTTTGGCCAGCTGCTGGGTAATGGTACTGCCGCCACCCGCACTGCGGTCCTGCAACAGCAACGATTTTACCAGTACCCGGGCCAGACTTCTTTTATCGATACCGTTATGCTGATAAAACCGGGCATCTTCCGTAGCCACCAGGGCGTCGAGCACCACCTTCGCGATTTTATCACGTTCGGCATTGGTACGGTTTTCAATATAATATTTTCCCAGCATCACCCCATCGGCCGCGTACACTTCCGAGGCTTCATAGTTTTTAATATCTTTCAGGTCTTTGGCAGAAGGCATTCTGCCAAATCCACCTCCTAATACCGTTAAATACAAAAGTAGGGCCAACAGTGGCACTACAATAATGCCTATTATGAAACTTTTTTTCAGTAAGCGGAATACATCTTTTCTGGTCATTTTTTGTAACCGCTTGCCTAATTTATTAAAATACTTCATGGTATATCGACCTATTAAATTCTTCTGAATGTGACCGTATGCTAATGCAACCGGCCACAAAATTAAATGTTTTTTTACTTTATACGGTTTTCATCGTAAATCATTGCATAATAAATTGTTTACAAGGGCACCACCTCTTAATTTTCTTACCATCGCCATTTCTATATCTCATTTTCTTATGCTTCTACTTGCCCGGTAACGCGCCTTTTTTCCTTGTCTTAACTAGGGACTGAGCAACGCTCAGAACTCGATGTTATCTGGCGCACCCGTCGCCTGCCGATCCCCCTTTTTTCTGTTAACCAGTTTGGTCAACTGAACGAGCTGGCATTGGGTTCCGCCATACCGGCGGATTCCCGCGTTATGACGTGCCCTATATTTTGGTTAGCGTATCAGAATAACCAGGATGGTTTCATTAATACAGCCTTACATCTTCCGCAAATTCATCCTTTTCAGCAGTTGAAATCCTATTGCGGTACCCAGTGCGTTCAGAATGATATCATCCACATCGAAACTGCCAACGTTGGTAAAAATCTGAATACTTTCTACCGCCAAACTAATGGCTGCCCCCGTCAGCAGTATGGTAATCCACGAGCCAGACCACCAGCGGTAGTAGGCGAACAGCATGCCCAGCGGAATGAAAAGCACAATATTTCCTCCTACATTAAACAACAGTTCACTGTAGTAAGGCTCTTTCTGCTTTCTGATCACCAATTGAATAAAATAGGTAATGGTATGGAATGGTTTCAAATTCACTGTTCTTACTACCGTAGGATCGAGCCGGGAAGTATGATAGGGAAAGAAAAACAATAGCCATATGGAACATCCCAAATAGGCTACCGCTCCGGTAATAATCAGTTTCTTTTTCATCTGTGCATAATTAAACTTTACTGGTGCCCCAGTGGAACTGAACTACCCCAGTGGATGCCCCTAGCTTCATCATTATTTCAGGGCGTCAGCAATCATGCGCCTGCTTGCCCACCGAGGCTCGATTTCCTCTTTTATCAGGCTCACGGTTAGTACAGTTTGACCTGAAAACTTTAATTGTTAAAGGGGTTATTGTATTAGCGAAAGGATATCTGTTTTATTTTCCTGAAAATTAAGAAATTCTGACATTTATTTATCCATTCCGCTCCGAAATTTAGCTGATGGATGGAGCAATGGCAGTAAGACTCGGTGTCACGTCATAACGCGGGACTGGAACGAAGCTCAAGAACCAATGTTATCCGGTGAATGGGGCGCCTATTGATTCCCCTTCGACCGGGAACCACTGTGCGCAGATGAACGAGATAGCATTGGGTTCCGTCGTATCGACATTACCCCCGCTATGACGTGCTCTGTTAAGCTAATGCATGCGCCAATAAGCAGCATGACAATCCAGAGCGTACGAAACCTGTGAACTTGTACCAGAAAAATACCCAGTGGCACAAACAATACAATGTTACTACCTAAGTTCGTAACTAATTCCATTGTATGCTTCACATTTCGAAAATCCAGGCCCGCACAAAGTATTTAAGAGTATTTTTAAATGGGGTAAACGTTATAAAACTATCTGCATCGTAGTTAACTCGTGAAGAATTAACAAAAGGAGAAAAAAACAATATTCAGACAGTAAAAGCAAAGTAAACTATGACAAGAAGGTGCTTGAAGGTTATTTCTCTCATACGAACTACCATTATCTGGAGAAACACAAAATACAATACAAGCATATTTACTTATATTATAAATATAAAAAATAATTTATAATTACTTTATGGCGCATGCCCTCGGTAAGGGTGGTAATGCGCGTAGCCTTTTTCATAAAATACTTTTCCATCCACCCTAATACCTTTAACACCTCCTCGCGGCGGATCAGCCCAAGTTGCCGGGCGGCATCTACCTGCAGGTCCTGTATGTGGAAAATCAGGGGAATGTTTCTGAGGTATTGGAATATGGAAGGGAAAATACCAATGGGCAACGGCGGATACACACACACCATGGCGTCATATTTTTTCATCAGCACCCGGGTCCAGTTTACCCCTGAGCTGAGCATAAACGAAAAATCGTGGATCAACCGCGTATAACCTGTTACATTGTGCGGCACATAAAAGGGCGACCGGTACACGGTTACCCCGCTTATCATTTCTTCAAGAATTTGTTGCGGTGGCTGTCCAGTACTTTCCAGTATGGATAATAAGGAGGAGCGGTAATTACGTCTACCTGGTGACCCTGCGATACCAGCCATTCGCACATTTCTCCGGTATACTTACCAATGCCTGTAGGTTCGGGAAAGTAGTTGATACCGTAGACCAATAGTCTCATAGGCGGTTGAATTTAATTCTTATAAACATTCATGTACAGCATTTCCATTTTAAAATTTAAAAACAGGCTGATCAGGCAACACATGCAGTGCTACCGGGCTCATCATTACAATATCCTATGGGCAACAGAGATACCCACCGATCTTAGTAATCAGCTTTTAAAACGGGTGTCAATTTTTGACTTATCAATAATACACACCTATCTCATTACGACTTTGATAAAAAGCGCATCTGAAAGGTTATAAAACACCTATCTGGGTTTATGATAATCCGGAAGATTTGGCGAAAACGAGCCAGGCTGAGTTATTGTAATACCGGAATTTTAATCTACTCTTATCCAATTTCTACTTGCAGGTAAGTAGTGAATAATTAAATTTAGCAGCATTTATTTCATTTGCATTCAAGTTACGAATATGAAACTGATAATTAATAAAGCAATAAAATAAACATTCGCAGGTATAGGAAGTCGGATCGAAGAAGCGCGCATGGGTGCTACCCAAGTCAGGCACAAGAAACAGATTCTTATGACCAGGGATTATTCGCATGGTGTCAAATTATTAAGCAGCATTCAAACTAATGATAACTTCTTTAATTACAGTATTGCCGGCCAGCATATGAAAAATTGTCATACTTATTATATTCAATTCGTGAGGGGCTGTTATAGGCATATGGAGGTTAGTTTGGATAAACATCACTGGCATTGTTATAACAACATCCCAATACAGTGCCCGTTATCGCAAGGGGAAACCAACGAGCACGTCATAGCGTGGGTGACGTCAGTATGACGGAACCCAATGCTATCTCGTTCAGCCTTGCACACTGGTTACCAGCACAAGGGGAAGCAGTAGGCGATTGATTTACCAGATAACTTCGGGTCCTGAGCGTTGCTCAGCCCCTCGGTATGACGTGCTCATCGATAACTTTGGGGTCCTAAGTCGCACTTCAGCGGCGTGGCCGTTATGACGTGCCCATCGAAAAATATAACGTGTCATAATAATAAAAGCAATAAAATTTACAGCCTTAATATTATTTGCCGTGCCGGTTTTCTGGAACATTAAATTAATTTCATTATTTTGCTATCCACTAAACTGTACTATCTATGGAAGAACGCAAGAAATATGAGGAAAAAGCCTTCGCGATTCTGAAAGACCTGTTCGCTAAAATTGAAGACCTGGAACACAAAGCCATACAGGCACGGGCTGAATTTTCTGATGAGGTAGAGGAGCATTTGTATGATCTGAAAAATAAAAAAGGTAAATTATATACTGAATATGAACGCATGAAGACTTCGGGTAACGGCGCGTTTGAAGAAATTAAGGGTGGTTTTGAAGTTGCCGTGGAAGCGCTGTCTTCTGCTTTCAAAAAGGCCAGATCTCATTTTAAATGATCCGAAACAAAAGCGTATACGCGAACTTTAACCAACTGCTCAACGAACATTTTTTACCAGCGTTGGTGCAACCCCTGCACCATCAGATAGCATTTATACGGCATTTCGAGCAAAATCTATCCGACTTTTATATCAGCCTCAATCTGGTAGCCAATGAGGACTGGTCGGCCCACCACCGTGTTTTTCAGGAAATCCTGCAGTTCCAGCAAAAAGTGTATGCCCTTACGCAGGAAGACCTGAAAGCTGAGGAGGGTGACTTCTCACCGGAAACCTTTCATACCGCTGCCGATGCCTATGTATCCGGATTAAAGAAAACCAGCAAAGAGATACAGAAAGCCGATCGGTTTGCCACCGAAACCTACGACCACTCGCTGGTAAAAGTGGGTAAACTGTATAAACGCAAAACTCTGGCACTTTCGCAGTTGCCGGTACAGGCACAGAATATCCTGAGAAAAAGAATGAAAAAGGAATTGCTGCCGCCTGTGCGATGGCTGCAAACCATTCCCTATCGCAATCTTACAGCCTATTACATGCAGTATGAGTTGGCCGAACAAATGCTTAGCCTGGTAGAAAGCATGTATCGCTCCATTGCCGGCACCACCACCGACCTTTGGAAAATTGAAGAAGAGATTTTCACCATTTTCAATCAATACCTTAACCAGACCTATGGGGTAGACAAACCGGAGGAACTACCTGCCCTGCCGGTGTTACCCGCCGACGCTTTCCAGCAAACCCTGGAAGAAGCTTTGGACAAAATCGACCACCAGCAAAAAGCCATTGAAGCTACCGCGGCCGAGCTGCTGGATGCCGTATTCAGCGAGTACAACGATGCGTATGAAAAAACAGGCACCTTTGAAATGCCCGCCCGGAGGTTCAGTCAGGCCGGACTAAAAAAAAAGGCCGACCTGGTAAAAAAGGTGTATGCCAGGCAGTTACAGGGTTGGAAGAACACACTTTTTGTAATGGTGGAAGACTGGAATCTGGACCTGGAATTTAATCAGCTTTGTATGGCCATGCTCAGCCAGCAGGTATCGCACCAGCGCTGCTTCGAAGAGAAAATAGCGCAGCGCATTCTGCCGCAACTGGAAACAACCTTCCACTGTATTGAAGAAATCCGCCATTCGTTACTGGAAAACCTGCGCCAGGATAGTGACAAAAATATCAGGACGGCTTTGATGGCCGGAAAGAAGTCGGTAGACAATCCACTGATCCGGTTTATGTTACCCCACACCATTGAGGTATTGTACAAACAACAGCTGCCAGAAACCCTGGATCAGTTGCAGGCTTCGGTAGATGCGCTAATTGCTGCCATTTCTGAAAAAAGAGGTATTACCAGTAGTCCCGACTACAACAAACCTGTGAAGTCATCGGATATCGACTACATTCCGCCGCGGCAGATCGTAACTTTTGAGTCGTTGCCTGCCTTGCTGAAAACCATTACCAGTGTAAAAAGCCAGGTAGCCAACCAGCAGGTTGACATGCAGAAACGCATCAACGAAATCGGGCAGATCTCTTATTTTAACCTGGAAGCCGCCCTGTCGGTGCTGGATAACAAAGAAACCCAGACCCAGGATCCGGAAGAAATTGCCAGCCAGGGATTGGAAAGGGCGCTATCCAATGGAGAGAGCATACGGGTGAGCTTACTGCAAACTACCGGGCTTATCCACAAAGAACTAACCGAAGGGATACTGGAATTTAATCGGCAGGTGATTGAATTAAAAAACAATAACTATGCGTTAGAACTGAAGTTCCGGATTGCCAAAGCTAAGGCCATTGAACGTACGCGGATGTACAAGCAAAAGGCCATACAGCGGGCAAAAAACCTGGTACCGCAAACCCTGGGGTTCTTTAAAACCACCTACCGGGAAAGTTCCTCGCTGTTGCAGTCGTACCAGAAAAGGATGGGCATTTCGGCCAACACGGCAAAGGTATCCAGCGAAATCTCTGATTTTTTGTCAGAAACCGAATCGGCCATCAACCGGTTGCCTTATGTGTACCAGCGCCTGTTCAGCATTCAGCCACTGGAAGAAGAAATCTTTTATGAGGAACGGCAGAAGGAAATGACCAGCATTTGCAAAGCGTATCAGAACTGGAACAAGAACCGGTATGCGCATGTGCTGGTGGTGGGCGAAAAAGGGAGTGGCATTACTACCCTGCTAAATTTTTTTATTAAGAGAATAACCGACAAAGGCATGCTGCCCTATCCGGTAGAACGGATTAGCACGCACCATCAGATCTGGACAGAAGCGCACTTTTTTGAGTTTTTTAATCGCGCCTTTCCCGATCATCAGTTCAAACACGTGGCTGACATCGCCACTTACCTGGATGAGGAAAAGCGGATTATTGTGCTGGAAAATCTGGAACACATGTATCTGAAAAAGATCGGTGGGTTTGCCTGTTTGAAGCTCTTGTTTGAACTGATTTCCAAAACCAGCAGAAAAGTTTTCTGGTTAAGCTCCTCCACGGTGTATGCCTGGCAATACCTGAACAAGTCCATTCACATATCCGATTATTTTGAATATACCATTCAGCTAGAGAACCTGAGCGATGAGCAGATGAGCGAGGTGATTCTGAAACGCCACAGGGCCAGTGGTTATTCGCTTACTTTTACTTCCAATTTGTTAAAGAAAAACAAAAAGAAGCTGGAGAAGCTTTCAGAAGCTGAACAGCAGGCGTATTTGCAGGAAGAATATTTTAAAGACCTGAACAAAATCAGTGATGGCAATTTCAGCATTGCCCAGCTTTTCTGGCTTCGGTCAGCTATTAAGGTTACCAAAGATTCGATTACCATTGGTTCTTTAAGGGAGATGGATTTTTCATTCCTGCAATCTATTGCTTTGTCAAAAATTATCACCCTGCACCTGCTGATCCTCCACGACGGACTTACTGAAACCCAGTATGCCACCATTATGCATCAGGGGCAGAAAGAAAACCGCGAACAGAAACGCACACAGGCACGCCTTAGTTTGCTTCAGTTGCTGGACGATGGCCTCATCGTAAAAACCGAAGACCTTTATCTGGTCAACCCCCTGCTCTACCGCCCCGTAGTGCAGTTATTACAAACCAAAAACTTTTTGCATTAGCGCCAACCGCCCGTTATCAGGAAGCATATGAAACCAACGCGCACGTCATGGCGAGGGGAGACACCGAAGGTAGAAACCCTATGCTATCTTGTTCAGTCGCGCACACTGGTTATCATCTGAAAGGGAACCTGTAGCCTACAACTCAACCAGATAACTTCGGGGGCTTGGGTTTTGCCCTTACCCCTCGTTATGGCGTGATCATCAGGAATGAGAGTACGTCATAACAACCGGGGGCATCGGCCTGAAATGCATAAAACATAAAACCATGCCTGCATTAAGAAAATTTTTATGAGATTTGCTACCGGGCAGCTTTCCTTTTACCCTATATTGAAACCTTTATCACCGGGCACCACCACCATTATGATCTATACCTCTCAGAACCTGAAACCCATTATACAACTCTTAGCATTCTCAGGGCTGCTGATGCTGATCGGCACAGCCTGTAACCGGCAAAACAAAGAAAACACTTTGCGGCAACCAGCAGCGGATCAGACTATCAATACTAAAAATATCTCTTTTTCTGAAGCCCTGTTGCAGGACAAAATTTTGGGCATGCTCATCGGGTCGGCCATCGGCGATGCCATGGGAGCTCCTACCGAAATGTGGTCCCGCACTGCCATGCAAACGGAATATGGCTATATCAGCGACCTCACTCCCGTAATCAGAGAGCCTTCGGCGGAAGGCACCTGGGCCTATAACTTACCGCCGGGCGGCACCACCGACGATACCCGATGGAAAGTGCTGGTCACCAATTTTGTAACCGGTACTGACAAAATTGTACCGCCCCTGGAAAAGGATTTACAACCGAAAGATTTCGCTTCCTTTATCATGCGACAATATCAGCAGGATATCGATGAACTGAAAGATATTGATAGCTTTGAGCCGGGACCTTTCGAACAGGGGATGCGACAGATCTCCTGGCTACAGGAGTGGGCTGTGGTTTCCAAAGCCTTTGTCGACAACGATATTACCGCCTACACCCAGGCACTGAACCGTTTTTATGGTGGTGAAATGGTATGTGCCGGCATGCTGTTTGCTCCGGCTTTAGGTGGTTTTTATCCGGGCAATCCGGCCCGGGCCTACGACCAATGCTACCAGATTGACATTTATGATATAGGGTATGCCCGGGACATCAGCGGACTCACAGCGGCCATGGTAGCCGCAGCCATTCCCCCCGATGCTACGCCCGATTCCATACTGGCGGTAGTGAGAGATATTGATCCACAGGGGTATTTCAAAAGTAGGCTCGTAGGGCGTATTGCTTATAACCTGCTGAAAGATGCCCGTGCCATTGTGCGGCAGGCCCAACAAACTCAAATCCAGGATGTATTTACACCCGGTACGAAAACTCCGGTAATTCCTACCAATTCTCCCCACGATTCGTTGTACCACGCCCAACTGGAAGCGGCATATGCCCTGTTACACAGTCGAGAGCAATACATGCCGTTTCATGCCTCCGAAATTTACCTGGTTAATCTGGTCGCGCTTTTATTCAGCGATTTTGATTTTCAACAAGCCCTGGAGTTTGTCATCAATTTTGGCCGCGATAACGACACCACCGGCGCGGTTACAGGTGCCATCCTGGGTGCTTATTATGGGGCGGAAAAACTGCCGAAAGCTATGGTAGAAAAAGTAATCCGTACCAATCAGAAAATGGGGGTAGATTTTACAGCTCTGGCCCAAAGTATCACGCAAACGATTATTTCCGGTCAGGATGAGTAAATTATCAGTTTTTAATTAACTTAGGATGCAGTAACCATTTCTGTTTTGCCATGAACAAGCATTTCTTTATAATTATATTATCAGGATTATTTGGACTGGTATTCGTGCTTCCTTTACAGGCACAAACGGCATCCTCCTCCCAGGGCAAAGCCGATTCATCTTTCAACCGGGCTATCGATAGCCTGGGGCAACAGATAACGGGTACCGCGGATACGGCTACCGCAGAGGCCAGAGAAAAACTGCCGGAAGTAATTGCGGCACCGAAAACTTTTCTGGATACTATCTCCGTTGGGAAAATCTTCTGGAGTATCTTTTTTATCCTGTTCGGATACCTGCTCATCCGTGCCATTACCCGTATTCTGGGAAGAATCGCGGAAAGAAGTGCCCAGTATCGCATTACCCTGAAAGGCATTATTCCGGTTATCCGCATTGTGGGCTGGATCATTATTATCACCGTAATCATCTGGGGGGTAATTACCCCTCCCATATCCACCATTGTGGCAGTAACGGCTTCCGTAGGGCTGGCGGTAGGGTTTGCCTCTCAGGATATTCTGAAAAATATTTTTGGTGGGGTGGTCATCTTAATGGACAGCCCCTTTCATGTGGGCGATAAAATAGAGATCGACTCTTTTTATGGCGAGGTACTGGAAATAGGCCTGCGTTCCACCCGCATCGTTACGCCCGACGATTCGGTGGTTATCATTCCCAACGGTGAGCTGATGAACACCGCTGTGTCGAACAGCAACGGCGGCGAACTGAACTGCCAGGTAGTGGCTGAAGTGTATTTACCCATGAATGTGGATACGGAAAAAATCAGGCAGATTGCCACCGAAGCCGCCTGTATCTCCAAATACATTTATCTGAACAAACCCATTGCCGTACTCTTTTTCCATGAAATTAAAGACCGCCGGGCGTACCTGAAAATGCGACTCAAAGCCTATGTAATGGACATCCGCTATGAGTTTGCCTTTAAAAGCGACCTTACTGAAATTGTGATCCGAGAACTGCTGGACCAGCAAATTATTTCCATGGAAGATTATGCCTAGCGGATAGCATCTGCTACTGAAGAGTTGATAAGAGAAGCTTATTGTATTTGCGCTTCTGCCTGTCATCTGTTTTTTTTGTACCATAACCACCTGACCCTTACCCGGCATGTACCGAAAAAGCGACCAAAGGTGTGAAAGGAAAATTATTCATTACAATAACAGTTACATGAAAATCAGAATTGGCATCATCAACGTTTCCGACCGGGCCAGCAAGGGCATTTATGAAGACATTCCCGGTAAAGCCATTGCCGAAACTCTTAGCGAATATTTAATCTCGCCCTGGGAAAAGGTATATGCTGTTATTCCCGACGAACAGGACCAGCTGGAGCAAACCATGATTCGCATGGCCGATGCCCAAGGTTGCTGCCTCATCATTACGTCCGGCGGTACCGGACCGGCAAAACGGGACGTTACGCCCGAAGCCACCGAAGCCGTGTGCCAGAAAATGATGCCCGGATTCGGCGAACTGATGCGACAGGTGAGTTTACAGTATGTGCCCACAGCCATTCTGTCACGGCAAACGGCAGGCATCCGCCATCAAACCCTGATTGTAAATCTGCCGGGCAAGCCCAAAGCCATTCGCCAGTGTCTGGACGCCGTGTTTCCGGCTATCCCCTACTGCATTGACCTGCTGGAAGGGCCGTATCTGGAATGTAATGAAGCCATCATCAAACCTTTCCGGCCAAAATCGTGATGCGATTCTGAAAAAAATTTTAAACCTTCCTGAATGCTAAATGGTTCATTTTTAGAAATATACCCTTTACTTTTTTTGTTAATGGTGTTTAGTTATTATATTTAATAACCAGTTATCTAATCCGCTTATCTATGGATTGCACATCTACATATTTCTCTTCAAAAAACATTTTTAATTTTTCACCATAAACTTAGTATTCATATGGAAAACAACGAGTTAGAAAAAGCAGATCTATTGTTTAATGATAGTCTGGAAGCTTTGTATCTGCACAGTAAAGAATGGCGGGAGGAAATAAGTTCCTGGAAAATGGAGCTTAACTTTTTTCAGAAATTGCTCGATACCTACGCGGCCCGATGTACGGAAGTTGAACAGAAAATGAAACTGGATCATTTTCAGAACCTGATTATTTATTATAACGGGGAACTTCTGGACTATTTTAATCAGAAAGTAAGGAGACATACCAAACACCTTAAAAATCATATGAATGGCCAGTCGGAGGCTACTGATAAGGAAAAATATCAGAACAAATCCGAAGAGTTACTGTCAGAGTTATTCGCGTTCGCTACTGAATACCGTAAATACAAAGCAGAGTTCTTCCAGTTTATGGAAGAATGCTTTGGGCAGGAAGAAAAGGCACAAATGCCTTCTTCAACCATGAGATAACTCATTGTGGAGACTTTATTGTACTCAGTGGGTATCGGGTAGCTTTATCATAACTATTTTTCCGAGAATGGTTTTTATCGCGGAAAGAAATTAATTCTCTTTTGAGAAATGTATGGTAGATAAAAGGTTTACCTGTAACCCACTGACCCTGCATTATATAAAATCTAATGCTGTCGGAATCCGATTGTACCATAGCGTGCTATGCGGTCAGGTTCACACACCTGTTAGCATAAATACCATAAAATAAGTATTGCCATAATTATTATATATAAAACAGGCACTCCATACCCAAACCTTTCATGCATGCATAAAAAATTTAACTACGGCATTTATGGCATCGGCCGTATCGGAAAGGTGCATGCCGACCTATTACTTGGGCAGGGCCACCACATCCCGGCCATTGGCGATGATGAGCCGGCTGCCACCACCGCCGCGATTAAAGCGTTGAACCTGGGTGATACAAGCCGTTTTCATTCCGCTGAAGAAATGGCCCGACAAGCTGCTGATACGCTGGATGCGGTGGTAATTGCCTCTCACACCAAAGACCACGCCCACCATGCCTTGCCCTTCATACAGGCACAACTGCCGGTGTATCTGGAAAAACCGCTTACGGAAAACCTGGAAGAAGCTTTTGATTTTGTGGAAGCGATCGGGCAACATGAAAACATATTACAAATCGGATTACAAAGGCGATTTGATCCGGCATTGCTGTATGCGAAAACCCTGGTAGACCAGGGCCTGATTGGCGACATTCGTGAAATACGCTGTATATTAAGAGATCAGTATCCGCCGCCACCCACCTACCGCAGCCGGGGTTTGATTATCGATATGGGCATCCATGTGGCAGACGAATCCCTGTTTTTCCTGAATGAATTTCCACGGGAAGTATGGGCCAGCATGCACCAAACTAAAGCGTACGAAAGCCCCATTGACGAAGGAGGCGATACCGCGTTTGTAACCTTTACCACGCCCTCGGGGGTGGTGGGCCGGCTGGATGTGAGCCGAACGCACGCTTCGGGCTATAACAATGAAACCTACCTCATTGGCACAGCAGGCACTTTGCAGGTAGGCCGTTTCGCGGGTTATCCGGGTCCGGTGCATGTAGAGCTTTGGAAAAATAATGGCACCCTGCACGCGCAGTCGAAATCATTCGACATGCCTTTTTTTACAGGTAAATATCCGGAATTTTTACCCCGTTTTGAAGTGGCCTATAAAAACGCGCACCTTCAATTCAGAGAAGCCATAGAAAAACGCGCACCATTTGCCGTTACACAAAATCAGGTATTAGACGCACAGGTGGTGGTAGAAGCCGCCCACCGCTCGGCACAAAATAAAGGCATGCGTTATAAAACCGACCGTTTTGATAACCTTCAGCAATACAGAAATGCCTGTAAATTAAACGGATTGATAGATACCGACTCATAAAATTTATGCCTGGGCATACCAACGGGCCCCATCACAAAGAAATTTTATATTACTCATCCCTTCACCACAAACATCGTTATATCCATAAAAAGTCTTCGATTAGCCTGACATCAGAGCGTTCTCACTCTTTTTGTATTGCGAAAAGCATAAGGTAAATGCTATACGAAAGATATAACTTTCGGTAATTTTTTTATTAATTTAGGCCATGCAGTCCTGGTAGTAATGAACACCCCGATAGTTACAAGAATCGGGTGTGCTGATTACCGTACAAATAAAATATTCTCTTTAAAATATCATGGATGACCTAAGCGGCAGCGTTCATCAGGAGCTTTGGGCAGCTTTTAAAGCAGGAGAGGCCAGGGCATTGGTGCGCCTGTATCAGGACTGTTATGCGGGGCTCTATAAATATGGTATGAAACTGTGTTTAAATCCGGAGCTTACCAAAGACTGTATTCATGAAATGTTTTGTGCCCTCTGGGAAAAAAGGTGCTCCCTGCCGGAAGTGGCTTACATCAGTGCCTACCTGCATGAGTATTTGAGAAGGCAGCTGTACACACAATTGAAAAAAAGTCAGCACAAGCGGCAACTGGCACAATCTGAGTTTCAAACCGATTTAATTTTTTCTTTTGAAGAAAAGCTTATCCAAAGTGAATTTTTACAGGAGGAACGTAAACGCCTTAAAAAGGCCATGGAAAGCCTGACCTCCCGGCAAAGGCAAATCATAGAAATGAAGTATTTTGACGGATTGGATTATGAGGAAATAGCCACCGTCACTGACCTGAAAAATAAATCCATCCGCAACATTATTCATGAGGCCATGAAATCATTGCGCCGTTCCATGACCCTGCTACTGCTCCTGTTTTTTTAGGATAATTGCCTACGGCGATACCGCTCTCTTGCATTTCTCAGCACCCGTTTTTAGAAAGATTTATTTTTTTAAAAAATTTCAGGGACAATCTGCGGGCAAAACATACTTAATAGAAAAAGATCCATCCCTGTGAAATCAGAATATAGAAATGTTACAGATTTTATTGGCGACCCATCGTTTCGCGACTTTGTGTTAAATGCTAATCCCACTGATCAGCGCTATTGGGAAAACTGGATAAAAAATCATCCCGATAAAATAACAGAGGTACAGCTGGCTATGGATTTTATCCGAACAAAGCATGCCGAAAATATGGAACTGGACCCAGGCGCGTTTCATACAGAATTACAGCGGTTTATGAATCACCTGCAGGCACAGGGCGCTAGGGAGGCGCCGCATAAAAAACAAACACCTTTTTTCATCTCAAAACCCGTAGCGTGGTTACGCCTGGCAGCTGTTGTGTCGGTACTGGTGGTTTCCACCTTTATTCTGTACCGGTATGTGGAGCAGGCTCCGCATGAACCAGCAACACAGGAGATTGCTTTCGTGGAAAAGGTAAATCCAAAAGGCCAAAAGTCTTCCTTTACCCTGCCCGATGGTTCCACTGTGAAACTGAATGCCGACAGCCGGTTGATTTTCCCCAATACGTTCTCAGCCCACATGCGCGAAGTGACGCTGGAAGGAGAAGCGTTTTTTGAGGTTACAGAAAATCCAGACCGCCCCTTTATAGTAAAAACCAGTCAATTGCATACCCGCGTATTGGGTACTTCTTTTAATGTAAGGGCTTACCGGGGCGAAAACCGATATGAAGTCGCCCTGCTTACCGGAAAGGTACGCATCACCGACCAGGCAGATACCTCGGCAGCGATGATCCTGTCACCCAACGAACTGGCTGTTTATAACCATACTGATAAAAATATCAGTAAAACCAGGTTTGACCCGGAGGTTAAACTGGCCTGGAAAAACAACACCATCTATTTTGACAACAGCGATTTTACTGAGATCATCAAAACCCTGGAACGCTGGTACGGGGTTGACTTCATCCTACCCGAGGAGCTGGAAATACAGGATAGGTTTACGGGAAGGTATCAGGACAAATCATTGTGGCAGGTACTACAAGGCATCAGTTTCTCGCTTGACTTTCAATTCGAGATCGACAATAAAACGGTAACTATTAAACAATAAACATGATGGATAATACAAGTTAGGAAATAAAGCCGGCTGACCAGGTCAACCAGCTCTACAATTTACTTCAGGAAAGCCTCCGTGCTGTTGGCGCGGCACCGATGGTTCATAAAGTATTAAGTTATTAATGAAAATATCACCAAACTTCATTAAAATTATGAAAATAAAACTTTTACACAACGCTTATACCGTGACGAAATTCACATGCTATGGTATTTTTCTCCAATGCCTGTTAGGCGGTATGCTGATAGCGGAGGGCTCCCATGCCCAAAAAGCAAGCTGGGAAGACATTTACATTACCCTGGATTTGGATAACGTAACCCTTCGGGAAGCTTTGCATAAAATTGAAGATCTTACTGACTTCACCTTTGCGTACCCTCAAAGTATTATCAGCAATAATAATCGCCTTTCTTTAGATGTGGCTGACAAGTCGCTGGCCAGTTTGCTAAGGCAAATTTCTCAGGAAACCGAGCTCAGCTTCAGAAGAGTAAACAACGTGATCCACGTGAAGAAAAAGAAGCGGGAAGCTCCTATTATAGAAGAATTGATTGCCTATGAAAAGGAAATATCCGGGAAGGTAACCGATCAGGAAAACGGAGACGCGCTACCGGGCGTGAATGTGGTGGTAAAAGGCACTACCACCGGCACCATCACCGACACAGATGGGCAATACCGGCTGGAGGCCGACGACGCTGCCACCACCCTGGTATTTTCATCCGTCGGTTATCTCACCACTGAAATACCCATTAATGGAAGATCGGTCATCGACATACAACTGGCTTTTGACGTACAGTCGCTGGAAGAAATTGTGGTGGTAGGGTATGGGGAGCAGAAAAAAGTCAGCCTTACCGGCTCCATTGTTTCAGTAAAAACAAATGACATCAATAATATTCCGGCAGCCAATCTTTCGAACACACTCGCCGGACGCATACCCGGTGTAACGGTCGTGGGCACTTCCGGACTGGCAGGAGCCAGCTCCAGCATCCGCATCAGGGGAAGTTTTGGAGAACCTCTTTATGTCATCAATGGGATTATTAAAAGCAAATCCGACTTCGATGCGCTGGATGCCAATGAGGTGGAAAGCATCAACTTTCTGAAAGACGCGGCCAGTGCCTCCATCTATGGGTCTACTGCCGGAAATGGGGTGGTACTGGTAACCACCAAAACCGGCGTGGTGCAAAAACCCACTTTCGAGTATAAAGGCTCCTATTCGCGATCGTCGCCCACCAAGCCCATTCAGGATTTTACCGCTACCGAAGAAATTGCCTATGTGAATAACGCGGCGGTTACGGCCGGTCAGCCCAAGCCTTACGGCGAGGAAGTGCTTTCTTATTTTAAAGACAAATCCTATAACATTAATGATTTAATCTGGCAGCAACCTACCGTACAGCAACACAATCTTAGCGTTCGGGGTGGCTCCGAGGTAATTAATTATTATTTATCAATGGGCTATCATACCGAAGAGGGTTCGTATAAAAATTTAGGCTACGACCGGTTCAACTTCCGTTCAGATATATCGGCCAAAATCTCTGAATATTTTAAAGTGCATGTCAACCTGAGTGGAAACCAGCGGAACTATAACCGCTGGTACTGGCCTTACGATGGGGCTGAAGACTTTGGCGTGAGCGACTTTTTCAGGGCCACCTTTAACTGGACTCGCCTGTACCCGTTTTATGTAGATACACAGGGCAATCCTACCAACAATCCCAGTGATATACCGGTAAAACCTGCCGGCGGGTGGCATCCCCCACAGCTCATGCTGAATGAAGGTGGGTACCGCGATACCAAATACAGAACACTAGACGGGATTATCCGCTTCGACCTGGACCTAAGCAAATATGTGAATGGATTAAGCACCAGTTTTCAGGGGCACCTGAACGCGTATGACCGGAACATGAAGTCGTTTGTGATCCATAACAAATACTACATATTCCAGCCGGGAAGTGCCACCAACATCTTTTTACCCGGTCCCGTTGACCTCACACAAAAAGGTTCACACAACCTCAGCTCCGGTTACGAAAACATACAGGAAAATGTGAGCCTGTTCAATTCGTATCAGATAAACTGGTATGCCAACTATCATAAAACCTTTGGGAAGCACGATGTGTCAGCCCTGGCGGTGTATGAACAGGCCGGCTCTAACGACAAAGCATTTTCAGGTCGGGCCGATGCCTTGTTAACTTCCTCTATCGACCAGATTTATAATGCTTCAGGCGATACGGAAAGAAGGTGGTTTACCGGCAACGAAGGACAATTCGCCCGTGCTTCATGGATCGGCCGCATGAACTACGGGTTTGCCGATAAATATATTGCCGAGTTCTCATTCCGGTACGATGGCAACTATAAGTTCGCGCCCGGCAAGCAATGGGGATTCTTCCCTTCGGTTTCGGCAGCCTGGCGGGTTTCTGAGGAAGGCTTTATGAAGGATGTTTCCTGGCTTAGCAACCTGAAACTACGTGGTTCTTATGGCACTACCGGAAGTGATATTGTCGGTAGCGATCCTATAGCTCCATGGCGTTGGAGTCAGAATTACCAAAAAACCACAGGCTATGTATTCGGTAATTCACTGTACGATGGTTTAATCCCCGGCGCTGTACCCAATCCGGATATTACGTGGTCTACGGTAAAACTCTGGGATGTGGGGGTGGAATTCGGTTTTCTGGACAACCGCTTAACGGGTGAACTGGATGTGTGGGGCAAAACAGAAAGTGATATACTGGGCACCAGGCTGGGTTCCACGCCTACTACCCTGGGCGCATCGTTGCCAGCCGTAAATTATGCCCAGCGTTCGTGGAACGGTGTTGAACTCATTGGCAACTGGAACGATCATATCGGCCAGATACGGTATAACGTGTATGCGAATATGGGGTATTCTGTGGATCAGTGGGATATTTATGACGAGGCCGAAGCGCTTACCGATGGCACCTACCAGGATAACTGGAGAAGCCGGATCGGGAAGCCCGACAACCGGGTAGGCGGTTACATTTCAAAAGGCATTATCCGCACCCAGGAGCAATTGAACGCTTTGCCCGAAGATTTTACCCAGTTTGGCCGGGCGCCCATTTTGGGGGTATTGTTGTTTGAAGATATTCGTGGCGAAAACTATACGGAAGGCCCCGACGGAAAAATTGATGAGAACGACTGGACCTTTTTAAGCGATAATGGCGCTCCAAGAATCAACTATGGTTTTGGTTTTAATGTAGAATGGAAGGGTTTGGCTGTTAATACCCACTTTCAGGGGGTGGGCGCTTACGACCGCATGATCAGTACCCGAAACGGTGCCGGCGTCTTTCAGGTCGACAGACCCTATTTTGAAATCTGGGCACGCGATTACTGGACACCCGAAACGCCGGATGCTACCTACCCACGGGTAGCCGGCAACTGGATGCAGCCCGAATTTGGTGGGGGTGGCTCTGCCTTCTGGCTACGAAACGGCGCCTACCTGCGGCTGAAAAACTTAAACGTTGGCTATACCCTGCCAGCGCAGTGGTATACCAAGCTGGGTATCAGCGCCATTCAGGTATTTGTGAATGGCACCAACCTGTTTGTGATTTCAGACTTAACCGAGCATGATCCGGAACAGGAAACCCTGGATTCCTATCCTATTATGAAAACTTTTACCGGCGGACTGAATTTCAGATTATAAAACCAACTATCATGAAAAAAATGAACCTTTATCAATATAAAAAATGGGTTTCTAAAATTACAAGCCTGCTTCTGGTTTTTGTATTCCTTGCCGGTTGCGGCGATGTGCTGGATGATGTCAAAGACTTAAGTAACTATCCCGGACAAGGTACTTTTGACGACGAACAAACTGCCAATGCGTATCTGGCTGCCCTGTATGCCAACACCTTACCCGGATGGCCGGTCGATGAAGGCAACCTGGCCGACGAAAGTGGTGGCATTATTGGCCCGGACTGGATTACCACTACCAATAGCGCTATCAACTATTGGCCTTATGATGTAATCAGAAGGGTTAATATTCTGCTGAAGGAACTTCCAGAGGGAATTGTGCCTGAAGATAAAAAGGCTCCCATAATCGCGCAAGCCAAATTCATGAGGGCTTATTTATATTTCCAGATGGTTTATTACTATGGCGGGGTTCCTATTATTGAAGTTCCTCAGGATATTACCGACGATCTTAATGTATCGAGAAATACAACCGCCGAATGTTTTGATTTTATCATTCAGGATTTAGATGATGCCATTGCGGTACTACCGCCAAAATATGACGGTGATGACCGCGGTAAAATTGATAAAGCAATTGCGATGGCTTTTAAAGGCAGGGTTTTGCTCTACAAAGCATCTCCTCAGTTTAACTCGGCTAATCCGTACGATAACGCCTACTGGGCAGAGGCATACGCCACCAACAAGGCAGCCAAAGATTTCCTGGATGCCAATGGCTACGGACTCCTGGAAAGTTATGTGGACGTATTTGAAACCGAAGGACATAAAGAGAATATATTATCGGTTATTTACAAAGATCCGGTGAAAGCCAATGGGCGCCGGGAAGATGCCGTGCGTCCGCTTTCCGAATCAAAAAATGCCACAGGAGGCGATCAGCCTATCTGGGCTTTGGCCGAAGCCTTCCCCATGATAGATGGTAAAATGCCCAACGACCCCTCTTCGAAATATACCTATGATGTGCAAACCTTCTGGGAAAACAGAGACCCCCGCTTTGGCGCTACCCTGGTATGGAATGGCGCTGTGTATGAATTGAGCGGAAAAGCCAATCGCCGGCAATATACCATGGCCAATATCGCCTTGTCGGTAGACGCGTTTGGCTATGTGGTGCAGGGCGAAAGTCATTACCGGACGGGTATCTATTGCCGGAAAGGTATTATGGAACAGCTCCCGCCTGAACTGGTGAATACCAATGACCTGGACTGGCCTGAAATACGGTATGCGGAAGTATTGTTCAATTATGCCGAAGCCGCCAACGAAACCGGCAAGCCCGCCGAAGCCATTCAGGTACTCAAAGACATCAGAGCCCGTGCAGGTATTGAGCCGGGAGATGACGGACTGTACGGATTAAAATCGGGCATGTCGCGGGTAGAAATCCGGGAAGCCATTCTTCAGGAAAAATACATTGAGATGGCATTTGAAGGCCACCGTTTCTGGGACCTCCGTCGCCACCGGATGCTGGACAAACTCGATGGAATCCATAAATATGGCATCATGGCCATAGAAGTGAATGCGCACACGCAGGAGGAGGTTACCCCGGACGATATAGCAAAAGCCAATAAGTTTGAATTGCTTCCGGAAGATTTCACTTATGAAGTGGTGGAACTGATTACCAATGGGCCGAAGGAAATGTCTATGCCTGAGCAATACTACTTCTTCCCCATCCAGTTGAGTGATATTGACAAGAATCCTAATCTGGAACAAAATACAGGCTGGGGCGGATCATTCAATCCTGAATTGTAGTTTAAAATGTGTTTAATACCCTGAAAGGAAAGCCTGTGCGTAACAGGCTTTCTTCTTTTTGTAATTATTACCCTATCCAATGAATTATTTAAAAAGTATTCTATCATTACCCTTTATCCTGCTGTTACTGAGCGGGTATGCCGATCAAACCATTCAATTCAAAACAGAAAATCTGGTTATTACCCTCAATACCCAAGGGCAGCTTATGGCATTGGAAGATGTAGGCTCTGGCAAAAATTACCTGGCCCCAAACCAGGAAACCTATTTGTTATCGTTAAAAAAAGGTGAAACCATTTACCAGCCCACAGTCGCCCAATGGGACGGAAGCACCGAAACACTTCGGTTAAACTTCAAACCGCTTGCGCTGGATGCCCGGATGAAAGTAGCACAAAAGTCTGGGTATGTAACCTTTGAGTTGCAGGCACTGGAAGGCAATGGCAAAGAAGACATTGATCTGGTGTTGTGGGGCCCCTTTTCCACTACCATCGGGCAAACGGTGGGAGAAACGGTTGGCGTGGTTCGCGATAACGATTATGCCATCGGAATACAGGCGCTGAACATTAAAACATTGGGTGGTTATCCTACGCAGGCAGACGATACCGACCCTGCCTATGACATATTTGCCTCTACGAGCCTGGTGGATATTCCCGATTCGCTGAAAGTACTGTACCGGGGGCAAACGGCCATGCATACGCCGGAAGGAAGCAAACTGCAGGCTTATTGCCGCAACCGGAATACCACCCGTACCATCAGCGTATGGAACCACGAATATTATACCGCACCGGCGTATGACGATGGCGGAATCACAGGAACAAAAATTGCCCTTTTTGGGTGCCCGCCTGCCCAGGCACTGGAGGTAATCGGCAACATTGAGCTGGCAGAAGGTTTACCCCACCCGGTAATCGACGGGGAATGGGGGAAAACAGCCACTGCCGCCACTGCTTCCTATCTGATTATGCCCTTTTCAGAGGACAATCTGGATGAATCTATCAAAATTGTAAAACAAGCCGGATTGCGTTATCTGTACCATGGGGGTCCATTTGAAACCTGGGGGCATTTCGAGCTCCAGAAAGCCTCTTTTCCTGATAACTGGGAAAGCATGCGGCGCTGCGTGGAAAGCGCTGAAAAGGAAGGCGTGCGGCTCGGTGTGCATACCCTTTCCAATTTCATTACCACCAACGATCCGTATGTAACACCCATTCCCGACCCACGACTGGCTAAAGTGGGAGAAAGTAAACTGATCAAAAACATCTCCCCTACCGACACACAAATAACCATTGAAGACCCGAAGTTTTTCAACCAGATGAAAAACAATAATCTGCATACTGTACTGGTAGGCGATGAGCTGGTGCGGTATGGAACCGTATCGGAAACGCAGCCCTATACCCTGTTGAACTGTGCACGGGGAGCGTTTGGCACAAAAGCTACCACACACGAAGCAGGCTCCGCTATTGCCAAACTGATGGACCATGGGTATAAAACCTTTTTGGGCAATACCGAGCTTTCTATGGAAATGGCCAGAACGCTGGCAGATTTGTTCAATACCACCGGCCTTCGGCAGATATCGTTCGACGGACTGGAAGGGAACTGGGCCTCCGGCATGGGGCAGTTTGGCCGTCAGCTTTTTGTACAGCAATGGTACGATCACCTCAAGCCTGAACTAAAGGGAAAAGTGATCAATGATGCCAGCAATCCCGGGCACTTTTTCTGGCACATCTACACCCGCATGAACTGGGGCGAACCCTGGTATGCCGGTTTTCGGGAAAGCCAGACCCAGTACCGCATTCTGAACCAGGATTATTTTCGCAGAAACCTGATGCCTTCCATGTTAGGGTGGTTCAATTTAACGGCCTCCATCGGACTGGAAGATGTGGAGTGGATGCTGGCACGTGCCGCGGGCTTTAATGCAGGCTTTGCCCTGAACGTCAGTCTGGATGCCCTACGGGAAAACGGGCTCAGCAATGAGATATTAGCCACCATTCAGCAATGGGAAACCGCCAGAATGAGCCGGGCATTTACGCCTGCGCAGCAACAGCAACTTCAGAACATCCATCATGAATTTCATATTGAAAAAGCTGGTGATAAACAATGGAAACTTTTTCAGGTAAATAATTTAATGGTTACCCATGAAAATAAACAGAAACAACCAGGCGAACCCGTATTCTCCACCATTGATTTTCAGAACCCCTATCAAGAGCAGGTATTGCAATGGCAGATAACTGCATCCGGCGATGGTGAGCAGGCGCAGCTATCAAAAGTTATCTTTGAAATAGACCATTATAAAACGGTGGAGATACCCGTTACCTTACAGGCAGGATACCATTTCAAATATGAAGGAAAACAGGAAGTCACAGTATACGATCCAAATTGGAAGGTAATACAAAAGATAACCGTTAATCCTGCTGATTTCCTGATCGCACAGGGAGATCATACAATTATACTGGACAGTAATTTCAGCACCACCGGGAAAGCTTCTTTAAAAGTAGAGTTCAAAACCATAGACAAAGGTGAAATCATCAGCCCTGAATAATGCCACTTTGCCAATCCAAATACAAAAGTCTTATGAGTAAATAATTGAGCATTATTAATTCTCAGTATTCAATTTTCAACGTACAATTTTCAATGATTTATTAAACCTTGAACATTGAGCCTTGAATATTATTTGGTTTTGCGGATATTATTATTTCTGGCAGTGGCAATACCTTTGGCAATGATCGCGATTAGTTCCTCGGTTTCATTGAAAAGCACAGTAAACTTACTGAGAGGCTGAATGAATGCTTTTCGTTGAATAATTTTCAAAGCGGCCCGGCATTCTTTTAGTTCTTTCAATACTATCCCCATTTTGTGGATAAAATCATTTCTGGACTCTGCCGCCTGAGCTTCCCCATAATTAAAGGTGGGTGAATGGCAAGATCGGATAAGCTGACCAGCAATATAATTTCCCGCTCTTGTGCTGGGTAAAGCTTCAACCAAATCAATCATGTTGCAGGTATAATCCACAAGCCTATCCTCCAGGTCAAACTTTCTTTCCATATTTTTTAATTATAAAATATTCAATTATCAACGTACAATTTTCAATGATCTACTAAACCTTGAATATTGAACCTTGAGCCTTGAACATTATTTTTAATTTTCAATATTCAATTTTCAACGTACAATTTTCAATTAATTTCTAAACCTTAAATATTGAGCATTGAACCTTGAACATTGAGCATTTAAAACCGAACATTACTTACTCCTCACCAGCAAGCCCATACCTTCCAATAACTGATCCTGCTCGTCGAGGGCGAGGCGGGCGGCTTTGGTAAATTTGCGTACCCAGGCATCCAGCGATTTCATGGCGATATCGCGTTCCTGCGTGGCCTGTTGTGCCTCTCCCCGCAAGCCCTTAAAGGTAAGTTTGGCCTCGCCAATGGCTTCTATCATGGCCTGCACCTGCGCCAGTTCTTCGGCAGTTACGCCCATGGCGGTAAACGCTTCCGGCATCTGCTCTATTTCCTGATAAAAATAACGGGCCTGCTCCATCCATACGGCCAGACCACGCTCCCGGGGCACA
>JBGTIS010000075.1:0-7480 GCA_041745535.1 Cyclobacteriaceae bacterium
GAAGTTTAAGAAAGATTCTTTGGAGGTTGGTGAATCTGAGAACTGGCAAAATGGCCTAAAAGATACTCGCTCTATCGCAGTTCCTGGAAGTTGGAACGAGCAATTCACCGACCTCAGAGATTATCTGGGGATGGCCTGGTATGAAACAGAAACCTATGTGCCTGCCTCGTGGCAGGGTCAGCGTATCTTCATCCGGGTGGGCTCAGCGAATTATGCTGCCAAAGTTTGGATAAACGGACAGCAGGTTGGTCAGCACGAAGGAGGACATTTGCCTTTTGCCTTTGAAATTGTGAAGTTTATCAATTGGGGCAAAACCAACAGAATCAGCATTCAGATTGAAAACTACCTGAAGCCTTCCCGGGTGCCTACCGGTAATGTAGCAGGAAGCCCTTTCCAGAGTTATCCAAAATCAAACTATGACTTTTTTCCCTATGCAGGTCTCCACCGGGATGTTTGGTTGTACTCCATCCCTAACAACGCCTCTATTAAAGACATAACTGTTAAAACTGATTTCGATAATACCACGGGTAGCGTAGAAGTAAAAGTAGTAACTGAAGGAAATGCCCGGCAGGGTAAAGTAGTTATTTCAGGGGAAGGGCAGCAATATGAAGCTGGCCTTAGTTTTGCAAATAACAGCGCTACTGCCACCCTTTCCATACCTGAAGTACGACTTTGGTCACCCGAATCCCCCCACCTCTACCAGGTGGATGTAACCATCGGGAATAACAGAACTACGCAGGATCACTACTCCCTGGAAACCGGGGTGAGAACTATTAGTGTGACAGAGAACGAACTTTTGCTGAACGGTAAACCTATCTTTTTAAAAGGATTTGGCAAGCACGAGGACTTTCCCATTTTCGGGAAGGGTACCGCCCATCCGGTTATTGTAAAAGATTTCGCATTGATGAAATGGACAGGCGCCAATTCTTTCCGCACCTCTCACTATCCTTACGATGAAGCATATATGCGGATGGCAGATCGTGAGGGCTTTCTGATTATTGATGAAACGCCTGCCGTAGGATTGTATTTTCACGGGGATACCACCGAGCTGGCGCAACGGCAGGCAATGAACAAGCAATACATTCAGGAGCTAATCACCCGGGACAAGAATCACCCATCAGTGATCATGTGGTGCATAGCCAATGAGCCCTTTCCAGAAGACCTGAGTTTTAATGGAGGTAGCAGGGGAAGAGAGGCTACGCCAAAGAGTATTGCTTTGTTCGAAGCGTTATTTGCTCTTGTTAAAGAAATGGATACAACCCGTTTGGCAACCCTGGTGGGCGTAATGGGCGGTCCTGCCGAATGGCTGGGCCTGGCGGATATCATTTGCATCAACCGCTATTATGGCTGGTATACCCATTTAGGCGATCTGGAAGGCGCGACTAATTTATTGGGCATGGAGTTGGATGGACTGCACAAAAGATTCAACAAGCCTATCATCATTACCGAATTTGGAGCAGATACTTATCCGGGTATGCATGCGGTGGAGCCAGAGATGTTCACTGAAGAGTTTCAAACCAGGTTTATCAAAGCTTACTTAGATGTGGCTGATGCCAGAGATTTTATGGCCGGGATGCATGTATGGGCTTTCGCTGATTTCAAAACCAGTCAGGGCCTCATCCGGTTTGGGGGTGTTAACCACAAAGGCGTATTTACCCGTGACCGGAAGCCCAAAGCAGCCGCGCATTATTTAAGGTCACGGTGGACGAAGCAATAATTTTTAAGAATATTGATACTTGTAAGTCAGTTAAAGGGTAAAGAAAGATTAAGTTTGACGTCAGATTTTTACACTCTATCTAAGTAATGTGATATGAAGGCGCTTAGCCAGCAAAATTTTATTCAACAGCTTTCCATCGACTGCGTAATATTTGGCTACCAGGAAGGGCAGCTCAAAGTATTGGTTCCTAAGCTTAATTTCAAAGGTGACTTCTGGGCTTTGCCGAGTGGTTTTATTTTTCAGTGTGAAGGCATTGATCAGGCTGCCCGCAGAATTCTTGAGGAAAGAACGGGGATAAAGGATATTTTTCTGGAGCAGTATCGTGTTTTTGGCAATACCAAAAGAACCAGTATTGAGTTTATGGAACGATTGATCGCACTTAATCTAGAAAAATTACCTGATGAAAGCACCTTCAGGGATGAGTATGAGTGGTTTACCCGTAGGTTTGTCGCTATCGGTTATTATGCCTTGGTTGATATCAATAAAGTGGTGCCCCGGATCATGGAATTAGATGAATCCATTGAATGGTATAACATCTATGATTTACCAAACATGATTATGGATCATAATGAACAAGTGAATACTGCACTTGACATGCTGCGTATCAACTTTGACCACAAACTGATGTGGTTCAACCTCCTCCCCGAAACATTTACCATGAAAGAAATTCAGCACCTTTATGAAACTGTATATAATAGGCCATTCCCCAGAAACAATTTCCAAAAGAAAATCCTGGGTCTTAATGTGTTGGAAAGGTTGGAAAAAAAATATACCGGTGCTGCAAACAAAGCTCCTTATCTGTATCGGTTTAAAAAGTAAGCACTTATTCATGATAAGCTACCAATCAGGCTAAAGCACGCTTAATTGAATTTGTGAAAAAAGGCCGTATCCACATTAATTATCCTGCTCAAAGCTTAAAGAAATGTCTCAGACGATAAGCAATAAACAGTACAATAAATTTGAGCGAATGCAACCTGCTTCTACTTAACTTTTCAGGTATCAATGGGTGAGGCTAAAGATGAGCATCGCCCGATCATGATTTGGGGAAATATTTTATAAAATATTTCTATTACCGATCTATTCATGGGAGATTTCAGGGAATACTGATCGGAAAAGTAAAAGCAGCTTTTATATTTGTTGCGGTGTTAGGTGATTATTGATGATACCTGGGCCATAACTGACTGTTGCAGGGTTTGGTGATGTAAGCATCCGCTATATCTTCAAAGCCAGCCTAGTGGGAATCTACGCTATCCTATCTTCTTTGGCGGATATCAGTTGTTTAAATGACAGTGTAGCACGCTGAGGTTCAGTCTGATTCAGATTAATAAATGTTAAATTCAATCTTTTGCCTATTTTTATGACAAAATTACTGACAAGCACCCTGAAAATTACGAGAAATATTTCCATGCTACTCAAAAGTATCTTAGGCCTGTTTTGCTTTTTCCTTTTAACAGGATGTGACCAGCAACCGAATTGTGAAGCGGTAGACAGCAGGGAAGCCATGAGGATTTCAGACTCCCTCACCCAATCTTTGAATTGGCCGGATGAACTCAAAATGACCTACTTCGCCGGGCCTGACATCACGCCAAGCCCTGCCAGCCTGGCGGTAGCCCCTACGGGTGAAGTGTTTGCCGGTGTGGATATGATGGGATCGCTGGGAAAAGACCCCGGTAAAGGAGCCATCATCAAACTGACAGATTGCAATCATGATGGTGTGGCTGATCGCCATACTGAGTTTGCCAAAGTGGATAATCCTCGTGGTATCCTTCCGGTAGGAGATCAGGTCTTTGTACTTCATACTACCTTTTCTGAAGAAACCGGCAAGGCCAGTGGTATGGATCTGGTGGTTTTTGAAGATACCGACCACGATGGTGTGGCAGATGGTCCTTCCAAACCCCTCATTCAAAATATCAGCTCTCCCAAATTTCTGCGGGACCGGGGTACCGATCATGCCACCAACGGTATTCGTATGGGCATAGATGGGTGGATCTACATTGCCGTGGGCGACTTTGGCTTTCACAATGCGGTTGACCGTTCAGGAAAAAAGCTCACCATGCTGGGTGGTGGTATTGTCAGAGTTCGCCCCGATGGCAAAGAGATGGAAGTATATACGCACGGTATGCGTAACATTTACGATGTGGCGATTGATCCGTACATGAATATTTTTGCCCGTGGCAATACCAATGATGGAGGCGGATGGAACATCCGCTTTTCGCACCAGATCCAATCCGGGGAATATGGCTACCCGGTACTGTTTAAACATTTTACCAATGAAATCATTCCGGCGCTGGTAGATGTAGGGGGAGGCTCAGGAGCAGGATCATTATTTATGGATGATCCGCACTGGCCCAAACCATACAATCAGGTGCCCATGATGGCAGACTGGGGCAGAAATCAATTGTATATTCACCGCGTCACTGAAGATGGGGCAAGCTTTACCCAGGAGCAGGAAGCGTTTATCAACCTGCCGCAGATCACTGATCTGGATATAGATGGCTCCGGCCAGCTTTTTCTTTCTGCCTGGGATGGGGCAGGTTATAAGGGAGATTCCAGCAAAGGTTTTATTGTACGTGCGGTGCCTAAAGACTGGGAATACAATGCTTTCCCTGATCTCAATGAGGCATCAACAGAGGAACTGGCGGCTTTACTGAAGTCTGGTAGTGCCGTAACTCGTTTGCAGGCCCAGCAGGCATTACTCACCCGTTCGGAAGAAGCGACCGCGGCGGCAGCCTGGGAAATCGCGGCAGACCAAAGCCTTCCCCTTTACAGCCGGGTAGCCGGAATTTTTACCTACGCGCAGGCTGCGAAAGAAAACGGTGTCGACAACCTGGTAACCCTCATTTCAGATGATAAGGTAAAAGAGTTCGCGCTCCGTGCACTTGCTGACCGCAAAGCATTTCTGGAAGATGTGCCGCTTGAACCTTTTGTACAAAGCCTGAACGATCCTTCCCCCCGTGTGCAGGCAGCAGCCATTGTAGGGCTGGGAAGGCTTGGCCGGCAGGAAGCTGCCCCGGCCTTACTCAATATTCCTGTGCCCGACTCCTTTGTGGCTCCGGTCAAAGGCACGGAAGGGCCTCATGCTACGCCCAATGCCGCTATCATCCCGGCGCATCTGGCAGTCCGTGCTTTGGTGAGCCTGGATGCTGTGGAGGCATGTATGCAGGCAGTTGGCACGGAGCGTAATACCCTTGCCCTCTGGGCTTTGCGCTACATGCACGATCCAGCCGCGGTACAAGGGCTGATCGCGGCTTATGAAAAGAGCGATGAGACAACACAAAAAAAAGAAATCCTGACCACTTTATCTCGTCTTTACCAAAAAGAGGCGCCTTATGATGGCTCCTGGTGGTGGAGTACCCGGCCTGATACGCATGGGCCTTACTACAAGACTACCACCTGGGAATCTTCTCCCATAATCAAAGCCCTGCTTGTGAAGGAAAGAAACAAAGCCACTGCTTCAGGAAAAGAGTTTTTCGCGGATCTCAATGGCAAACACCGGATGGGCATCACCGAATTTGGCGGAGAGGAAGTACTGGCTGCCCAGGAAAATGAAGTTAAAGTGGATCTGGATAAAATCAGGAATGAGAAAGGGCAGATAGGGAAATCTTCCATTGAAGATGTGATGCTGGCCCTGGATCAGGTGAAAGGCGATCCCGCATTGGGAAAAACCATCTTTACCCAACAGGGGTGCGTGGCCTGCCATAGCATCAGTACCAGCGAGACGATGAAAGGACCTTTTATGGGGCAAATCGGCTCTATTATGACGCGAGAACAAATTGCTGAGTCTATCCTCAAGCCCAATGCTTCTATTTCACAGGGATTTGCATCCGTACAGATTGCCACGAAGGATGGAAAAAACCTGACAGGGTTTGTTTCGGAGGAATCCGCAGACAGGCTGGTGGTACGTAACATAGCAGGACAGGTATTTACCGTTAACAAAGAGAATATAGAAACCCGTAAGGAACTGGAAACGTCTATGATGCCTGCCGGACTGGCCAATGCCCTGTCGTATGAGGAATTTGCTGCCCTGGTCACCTTCCTTTCTCAACAGAAAAAATAGCGTGGGAAGGGCAGCATCAGTGGTTTTGTATTCAGGATTGGATGGAACAACTATGAAAAATTAAAACATTTCAGCAAACAAATTTAAGAAAATGAGCTTTATCGGATTATCCAACAACTTCAGTTACGTAGGTGTAATTTGAGTAGTCTGTTTCTCTGATGGCTTTTTTTTCGCCCAGAAGGCTGCCCTTTTGCACCTGCCATCTTTCTTATTATAAAAGCTCTTTTTAACATTACCAATCTATATGCTGGATTTTATTTAAGGCTTAACGCCAAATGCAGCAGATGCCCCGGCCATGTTTGCGCTTTTACTTCCGTTGATCCATGGTAGTCATTGGCGCAACTAGTTTTCTAATACGCTTCAAACAGGGGTATTTGCTGCGGTGTTGGCGGTAGTTTCATTCTTTATCCTCCGTTAATTTTTTAATTAAGCCGGTCAGCTCTTTATCTTTTTTTGGACCTGTATCAACATGTGAGAAGTAATTCTGAGTATTGGGTGCCCAATCAAAATATGTTCCTGCCTTTTTAGTCTTCATTTCTACTTCCTGATTTTTTGTCAAGGTCATTCGTTGCTCAAATATTTTCTTGGGATTCTCATCAACAGATTCAACGTAAACTTGTAAAAGGTATTCACCAGCTAAAAAATCATAACTTGTTCCGTCTTTAGGCATTAAGAAATGATGGTTACAAGCAATACCGTTCTTGCTTATAAAAAGCCCGCTACCTCTTACAAGTCTGTCGTTGTCATAGACCCAAACATTGAAGTTCTGAATTGATTCACCTCTTTGTAATCGGATATACATGTTCTGAATGTATTTTCCTTTGTCTGATGTGCTATAAAGTAAAGTCCTAATGAATACTTTTTTGTACTCTTGCCCTGCACCGTCAGGCCCAAAAAAGATAACGGTTGGTCTTGTCATTTTTACCATACCACTTTTTACTCTTGTTAGCCAAAAGGTCAATCCTGAGATTGCAAGTGCTACTAACGATATTGTCAAAGTGATATATTCCATTCCATCTTTAAATTATCTCAATCGACAGCATGTCGTTAGCGATAGGGCTATTTTCGTTTGAACCAATTCTCAATTTTGATTCCGTCTATCCGCTCGAAGTCTTTGATATTGTCAGTAACCAAAGTCAACTTGTTTTCTACGGCAGTTACACCGATCAACAGGTCAAATTCATCATGCATTGGTTTTCCAATTCTTCTAAGCTGAACTTTCTCTTTTGCGTAACGCTTTATACATCCATAGATAGGTATGATGGTGAGTCCATTCAAAAAGCTATCAACAGCTTTATGTGATTTTGTTGGACTATCGCTATTTTCAGCACCATAACGTAGCTCGAAAGCGGTAATCTCGGAAATGTAGCAGTTTTCTCTTCCCTTTTCTTTAATCAGATCATCTAAATTTAACTTCCCACGTAGAAAGAAAACACAAATGCTAGTGTCAAGCAAATGCTCCAAAAGACTTGTAAAAGTTCTTTTCGCTGATTTTCTTTTCAGTTTTTAATGATTTTGCCAGACTTTCAATTAGCTTAATTTTGCTTATGGGACTTAGTCCTTCAAAAAGCCCTGAATAAGTATCTACAATATGCTTCTCTGTGTACGACATACTTTTTTTGCTCAATTTACGTAAAAATCTTATCAACTGTAATTATTAGTATAACCGCCAACGGCCAAGTGCAGTAGCAGGCTGGTATTGTTTG
>JBGTIS010000076.1:0-1696 GCA_041745535.1 Cyclobacteriaceae bacterium
ACAAATAACGATTAACAATTAACTTTTGAAATCGCTCCTACTTCTCCCCTCTGTTGCCTGATATATTTTTCCGGATCTGCCTGGAAAGTAAGAGATTTTCACAATTTTTTTGCAGATTGTATTGTTGTTTTACTTTTTTTGTAAGCATAACTTACTTTTACTTTTATAAAATTTAATATTGATTTTTTACATATTTTGTAATTTTTTTTAATGTGATTTAGAAATGGATAAAATTAAATATTATATAATGGCGATTATACCATCTTTCCTGTTAATCGTAGGTTGTCAGCATCCGAATGAGATGAGGATAAATGAGCATTTGCCTCAACCTCCTGTAGCGGAAAAAGACGAAACCAAACTGACCAATCTGGGCCAGACCCGCATCGATAACTATTACTGGATGCGCTTAACTGATGAACAAAAAAACGCGGAGAAGCCAGACGAACAAACCCGGAAGGTAATCGACTATCTGGAAGCGGAAAACCAGTACACCGATGAAGTAATGGAAAATACCAAAGCCCTGCAGGACACTTTGTATAAAGAAATGGTAGGCAGACTGAAGCAGGACGATGCCTCCGTTCCTTATTTCTCTGATGGTTACTGGTATTATAGCCGTTACGAAAAAGGTAAGGAATATCCGCTCTATTGTCGCAAAGAGAAAACGCTGGATGCCAAAGAGGAAATCATGCTGAATGGCAACGAAATGGCTGGAAATCATCCTTATTTTCAGGTAAGTGGATTGAGCGTGGCTGAAAATAACCAATGGCTGGCCTACGGAGAAGATACGGTAAGTCGCCGATTGTATAATCTTCACTTTAAAAACTTGAAAACCGGTGAGGTCACCCAAACTTCTATTCCGGCAACCAGTGGCTATGCACCCTGGGCCAACGACAATAAAACGGTGTTTTATACTAAAAAAAATAAAGAAACGCTGCTTACCGAAAAAATTTATCGTCATACATTAGGTACCGATCCGGCCAGCGATGTACTGGTGTACGATGAAAAAGACAAGTCGTTTTACATAGGCGTATCCAAAACCAAATCTGAAAAGTTTATGGTTATTTCTGAGTCCAGTACGTTGTCTTCCGATTTCCATATTCTGGATGCCAGTAACCCAACCGGAACTTTTAAGCAATTTACACCTCGTGAAAAGGAATTAGAATACAACATTGAGCATTACCAGAACAAATTTTATATTCGTACCAACTGGGAAGCTAAAAATTTTAGGCTGATGGAAACACCTGATACCAGAACGGCTAAGGAAAACTGGAAAGAAGTAATTCCGCACCGCGAAGATGTATTTATTGAAGGTATCGAGGTTTTCAAAAATTTTCTGGTAGTGGAAGAAAGAAAAAACGGGCTGATCCAGCTGCGCATTATTGACCAAACCAGTGGCGATGCGCATTATGTAACCTTCAACGAACCTGCCTATATGGTCTATCTGGGCGATAATCCTGAATTTGATACGGATAAACTACGGTTTGTATATACTTCGCTGACTACTCCCAGAACCACCTACGATTACAACATGAAAACCCGTGAAAAAACCCTGCTTAAACAGCAGGAAGTGGTAGGCGGTTACAATCCGGAAGACTACGTTACGGAACGCCTGTATGCCCCTTCCCGGGATGGTAAAAAAGTACCTGTTTCGCTGGTGTATAAAAGAGGTTTGGAGAAAACTGGTAATAATCCACTG
>JBGTIS010000077.1:0-92357 GCA_041745535.1 Cyclobacteriaceae bacterium
GCAATAGCATTTAAATCCGCTACGTTCACATGCACAAACGTTAGTGTGCCACGAAGTGGTGATAATCCAGTGGGTGGAAACCCCATCAAGGTAATTAACTGTTCACCTTGAAGAAAAACAAACAGTCATACCCGTGAGGGTATCGCTGAGGATATCCGAAGATATATCGGACATTCGCCCCACTCAGAGGTCAAAACTATTCACCAAGATCCGCGAGCTATTAGCAAAGCCAAGACATTGGAAGATAGAACCGATGATCTACAAGTTAAACGAATTGCTAATGGGGTGGTTGAATTACTTCTCAATCAGCGAAGTGACCCATATCTGGGAAACCATCAAAGTGATCATTCCGCGTCTGGATTATAAACTATTCAAATGGTTAAAGGGCAAAGGGAGAAAAGCGCGCGAGTCGCTACGCCAGCGACCCTACAGGAACCTTGTCGCGTACAAGAACCTGTTGCGCGCGCTTGAAGACACTCGCGAAAGCTCAATGAAGAACTCTATCGGTAAGCCTAGGCGGCCCCGCCGTGTGAGGAAAAACTTCATGCGCGGTTTGACGCGAGCCGCCATGGAATAGCGCACTGGTAGTCCAATTATTGCTATATTTATAATAAATTGAGCTGCCAGGATCTACCCTACGCTGCAACCATAAAAAATTGACTTACATTTTGTAACTTTAGATTACCAATCAACTAAAGAAGAAGATGATGGAGTTAAAACTTAACATTGGATTTAAGCAACTGTTTAATTTAGCCAAACAATTGCCACAACCAGAAAAGCAAAGACTTATTGCCGTACTTCAAAAAACTATCAATCAAAACAAGGGTCAAACCGGAGTGCCGGCCACCGGAGTGCCGGCCAAAGGTGAAAGAGAACTGGGAAAATATAAAGGCAAGATTCAAATGTCTGAAGATTTTAATGCTCCATTAGATGATTTTAAGGAATACATGTAATGAGATACCTTTTAGATACACAGATTTTGCTTTGGATTTTTGGAGAATCAGATAAACTTACCACAACGGCTACTCAAATTGTTAAAGATCAAAAAAATAGTTTATATGTTAGTAAGGTTAGCTTTTGGGAAGCAGCTATTAAAGTTAATATAGGTAAACTAACTCTCCCATTTGAATTAGAAGTTCTTGTTCAAGAGACAATTTCCAATGATATTGAGATATTAGAGATAGAAATGAGCCACATTTTGGAAGTTGTCAATTTGCCTCTTCATCATCGTGATCCTTTTGATAGATTAATTATCACTCAGGCGATGGTGGATGATATACCTGTTATTTCAAGTGATGATAAATTCTCTCTTTATGATATAAAACGAATTTGGTAAAGGAAAAAGGTATGCCGCTAACACAAGCCAGCCTCAAGCCTTGGTAGATACGCGATTCGGTGGCTTCATGCTCCAAGTTCGTTTATCTTCAGTGGGACAGAAAATCGCTCATAAGGTCGGCCTGAGGCTAGCCAAACCGTTGGCGTACATGCAAAAAGAATTGAAATATGAAAATAATGACAATAATTTCTAGTGACAGAGATAAAAATAACCAAGTCCCATTAAAAGCAATAAGGTATGTGGTCTTTGAATTTTCATACGCAAATCGAATATGATCCGACAATCGTTTCTGATTTAATTAAAAGCAGTCAAACATCGATAGCAGCGTTAAAACAAGACATCCAAACGAAATCAGGATCGGATTTATTTGATTTTATGCTGGAAGATATCCAGCAATTAAAGAAGAGTTTATCAGATCCACAAAACATGGATGTGATTATGGCCGCTATAAATGCTTCATCATGGATCAATGAAAAAATGAACGAGTGGTTAGGTGAAAAAAACGTAGCAGACACGCTTTCTCAATCTGTACCCAATAATATTACTTCGGAAATGGGTCTGGCGCTATTGGATGTCGCGGATGTGATTCGCCCTTATCCGGAAGTAATTGATTATTTACAACATGTAAAAGATGATAACTTCTTGGATGAACTGGTTCAATTTGATGGTGGACGGGAAACCCAGGACGCGATCTATGATTATCTCAACAAATACGGAATGCGATGTGTCGGGGAAATAGATATTACGAGAACTCGTTGGAGCGAAAAACCAACTACACTTGTCCCCTTGATTCTCAGTAATATCAAAAACTTTGAACCTAATGCCAGCCATCGGAAATTTGAGCAAGGGCGACAGGAAGCTTTGAAAAAAGAACAAGAGTTATTAGATCGATTGGCGCCATTACCGGATGGTGAACGAAAAGCCGAAGAGACAAAACGAATGATCAGCCTGATCCGGAATTTCAGCGGTTATCGTGAATATCCAAAATACGGCATCGTTAATCGCTACTTCGTTTATAAGCAGGCTTTGCTGAAAGAAGCCGAACAACTCGTACAAGCGGGCGTTATTCATGAAAAAGAAGATATCTACTATCTCACTTTTGAAGAACTTCGCGAAGTCGTACGCACAAATAAACTGGATTACCAAATCATCGGCAAACGAAAAGACGAGCACAAATTATATGAAAAACTAACTCCCCCACGTGTGATCACGTCTGATGGGGAAATCATCGCGGGTGCGTACAAACGAGAAAATCTCCCAGCCGAAGCTATTGTAGGTCTGCCTGTTTCCTCCGGAGTGATAGAGGGACGGGCACGTGTTATCTTAAACATGGAAGATGCCGCCGTGGAAACGGCTGATTTGGAAAATGGTGATATATTAGTCACCTCCTTTACCGACCCTAGCTGGACACCCTTGTTTGTATCCATAAAAGGTCTGGTCACCGAAGTTGGTGGACTGATGACCCATGGAGCGGTTATCGCACGTGAATATGGCTTACCAGCAGTTGTCGGAGTAGAAAATGCTACCAAACTGATAAAAGATGGGCAACGAATTCGCGTGCATGGAACAGAAGGGTATGTAGAAATCCTATAAACCGGGGAATAGGAAAGAGTATCAATTGTATAAATCAAGCCTTAATCAAACTTCCGTTCAATATTTAAGAAATCGTCTCAAGGAAGAAACTCAATTATTGCATTTGCAAGGAAAATAAATCAAAGTTTCATGACCGATGACCAAGGGGCCAGAAAATTGGCATCTGAAATAATTGGAAGTTCAAGGGTTCAAACACACCTCATTTACTTGGTTGGCTATTTTACAAAAGAGTTTTAAAAGATTCTGATATTAGAGTGATAATAAAGGAACATGAGTAGTAAAAGCATTAAAACGCCAATCGCCAACCCCACAAGCGCAGGGCCTCCATTCCATGGTGGCCATTCCCTGTGCTAAACATGATCCTCAGGATTCCATCCTTCCGGAATACAATAGGTTATATGACGGACGGATTGCCCTGGCGACAGGTTCTTAATCGCTATCTGTTGATGAAACAGTTTCCGGCGAATCAGAAATCAGGTCAGTTTCTTCCCCTTCACCGGCACATTTCCTTCTTTCTACCAACTGATTGAAATAATCAATATTTTCATTCCCATGACTAATTTATGAATCATAATTATTGGAAGGGGTAAGGGTGGCATATTGACTGGCAATGGTACGATGCCTATCTTGTGCGATATAATTCAGGTAACGGTACAGGATACTCAAAATAAATAGAATATTATGAAATGTGAATCAAATTCAATCAGAGCTTTTATCGGAGCGAAGGACTTTAATGAGTCAAGAGCGTTTTATGCTCAACTCGGATTTGAGGAAGTTATTCTTGATGCTAAAATGAGCTACTTTAAGGTCAATGAAAGTTTAGGCTTTTATTTACAGGATTATTATGTAAGAGATTGGGTAAATAATACAATGATATTTTTAGAAGTAGCGAACCTGGAGGATTGCCAAAAAGAATTAATGGAAAAAGGCTTGCGGGAAAAGTATGATAAAGTTCGTTTTTCAGAAATTAAGAATGAACCCTGGGGCAGAGAGTTGTTCATGCATGACCCATCAGGAATTCTTTGGCATTTTGGAGAATTCAAAAAAACTGAATAAGCCAGTCGGGCACAATGTATAGGCAATTTGACTGGCAATGGTATAATAGAATCTATCGCGCGATACAATTTAATCTTTTTTATTATCTACTAAACCATCACTTTCATGAACGTAAAACAGCATTACGACCAGCATCTGGGAAACTTCTATTCCTGGATGACCGGGAACTTTGAGGTAGCCGTTGCACAGCAAATGGAAGTATTCCGAAATTTTCAACTCATTCCTGCCACTACCGGCAAATGCCTGGACCTGGGTGCCGGGCATGGCATTCAATCGGTAGCCCTTGCCAGACTGGGCTTTCAGGTAAAAGCCATTGATTTTAATAGGCAACTGCTGGAAGAACTGAAAGAAAATGCCTGAGGATTGCCGATAGAAGCCATTCAGGACGATTTGCGACAGGTATTGCCCTATTAGCCATGGGCGCCCGAACTGATCGGCTGTTTTGGCGATACCATCAGTCATCTGGCTTCCATGCAGGAAATCAGTCAGTTGATATCCGATTGTGCGCAAACCCTGGCACCAGGTGGAAAACTGGTAGTATCGTTTCGGAATTATGAACACGAACTGACGGGCAGCAGCCGGTTTATTCCCGTAAACTCAGACGATGAGCGGATTTTAACCTGTATCCTGGATTATGAACAGGAATTTGTTGGCAGAAAAAGATAGAATAAAATAATTATAAGGTAAAAAGAGTATGGCAACTATTGATCACTTTTTTATTTTCTCGCAGCGAAAAGGGACGGAAGCTGATTTGCTGACACAGTTCGGACTCACCGAAGGCAGCAGCAACCAGCATCCCGGACAGGGAACAGCGTGCCGGAGATTTTTCTTTGAAAACTGCTTTCTGGAACTGGTTTGGGTAGAGAATGAATCGGAAGTGAGAAGCAATGAAGTGGCCCCTACCTGTTTATGGGAACGGTCAGCGCCTGCTCATACCGCTTTTTCTCCGTTTGGCTTATGCATTCGGGAAGAAGAAAATCGTCCATTTCTGTTTAGTAATAAAATTCTTTATGCGCCTTCCTATTTTTCCCAGGGAATGAGTTTTGAAATAGTAACCCATGCAGATTGCCCGGCATTCCCCATGCTATTTAAAATGCCCTGGGAATTAGGTAAATTAAGGTCCAAAGAACCAACAGCTCATCCTGTTGGTTGTAAACAGGTAACGCGACTAATGTACAGCTTACCCGTAACAGATCCGGTTACAGCAGACATTGAGGCATTAAAAAAGGAAAGCTGGTTCGGTATGGAAGCAGCGGGAAATTTCAAATTAACCGTCGAGTTCGATAACAATCGGCAACATAAGCTGAAAAGCTTTGCGCCGGATTTACCGCTTGAGTTTTATTATTAATTATGCTGTGTCTTTTCCGATAGAAATCAGACAGGCCTGCCAAGTTAACAAACCGGTAAATTTGAGCATTGTGAATAATGTTGTTTATTTATTCTAATTAAGAATTTATTGTGGTCAGGCAGTAAGTGAATAAAAGCCGTGGAGAATGAGGATATGATGAAGTGCCTTGTTTAGTATTGAACTCAGATTTAAGTTTGTGTCATGATCTAAATTTGAAGAATATCTTAAAAGTAATTTAGCCTATTTAGTTTAAATGAAGTGAGAAAAATATTAAAAGTAAAAACGTGACGCGAAATATTAAATTAGAAGTTTGTGTAGACTCTGTACAGTCAGCCATTAACGCTGAAAAAGGGGGGGCAATCCGGGTAGAATTATGCGATAACCTGTTCGAAGGGGGCACTACACCAAGTGCCGGCACCATTGAAGTAGCCAGAAAAAATTTATCCATCGGTCTGCAGGTTATTATCAGACCACGGGGAGGGGATTTTCTTTATTCGGATATCGAGTTTGATATTATGAAACGGGATATTGCGCAGGCAAAATTATTAGGCGCTGATGGGGTGGTAATTGGTATTTTACTACCAGATGGTACGGTAGATATGTCCCGGACTGCCGAATTAGTTAAACTTGCCCGACCCATGAACGTAACTTTTCACCGGGCATTCGATATGACATCCGATCCGTTTGAAGCGTTGGAAGACATTATCAGCCTTGGAATTGACCGGATTCTCACTTCCGGTCAGGAACGTTCGGTGCCGGAAGGCGTAGCCCTGATTGGGGAGTTGGTGAAAAAAGCCGGCAACAGAATAATGATTATGCCTGGTGGGGGAATTAATGAATGGAATATTGAAAAAATTGTAGAAGCTACCGGCGTGCGGGAATGCCATGTATCGGGCAGAAAAAGAATAAGCAGTGAGATGCGATTTATTAACAATCGAGCTTATATGGGAGGAGAATTGCGGTTTCCCGAATACGAAAATTTTGTTGTGGATGTTGACAGAATAAAAGCTATGAATTTCTAAAAATTGTACTGGGTAATTTCTATTGAAGCCTTCTTTAAGGCGTTGGTACAGTTTTCAACAATATATTCACACCTTGAAATAATATCTTCCAGTTCCAATTCTTCTAAACTATTATTATCCAGAAAATTGATAACAGAAACGGTATTATCCATATTTACAAGAGACAAACTGCTTTTCAAATTATGTACAGTTCTTTTCAGCAAAGTCCAATCGCATTGTTCCAGCGAATTCCGCATTACTGATACTGAATTAGGTACATCTTTTAGAAATATTTGAAGTGCTTCTAAAAGAAAACTATGATCGCCCTGGGCATATTCCTTTAATCTTGAAAAGTCAACCTCATCAGGTTTAAAAACAAATCGTGTAGGTTTTTCTTTTTCTGGCATTAAATTTATATCTCCATTTAAGTAACCTAAAACTCCAAGCAATTTCGCATACAAAATTTCTGGTCTGAATGGTTTAGAAACATAATCGCGCATCCCAATTTTTTCAAATTTATTTTCCTCTTCTTTGAGTGCATGGGCCGTCATGGCTATAATTGGATAATTACATTTTGGATAATCAAGATTTTTAATATTTTGAGTGGCCTGCATGCCGTCCATTTCGGGCATCTGAATATCCATAAGTATGATGTCATACTCATTATTTTTAGCGAACTCCACAGCCTCGTATCCATTGTTTACGATATCTACTTTACATCCTACATCCGATAAAAATTTATTAGCCAGCACCTGATTGTAGCGATTATCCTCTGCCAGTAAAATTTTAACATCATGCAATAAATGAAGCGGTAACATTTTGTAAAGTTCTACACCTTCGGAAATAATTTTTTCGGTTTCACCAATTTGGAGGGGCAATCTGATGCTAAATGTTGAACCAGCGCCTTCTTTACTTTCAACATCTATTTGACCATACATTAACTCTACTAATTTTTTCACAATAGTTAATCCTAGTCCTGTACCCCCAAACCTGCGGGTAATGTCGCCTTCAGCCTGTTCAAAACTATTAAAAATAGTTTCAAGTTTTTCCTTAGAAATACCTATGCCTGTGTCTTTGATCTCAAATTCAATGAGACATTCATCATTTTGGTTGCTGATTACTGAAGTTTTTAATTCAACAGCACCTTTTTCTGTAAATTTAATAGCATTACCGATTATATTATTCAATATCTGATTGATCCTTACCGGGTCACCAATAAGTGCCTCAGGAATATCTCCTACAATCTGGAAGTTAAATTTAATTATACCTTCATCAACCTTAACAGAAAATAACTTCTTTACCGAATTTAGTAATTTAACCAGGTTAAAATGTACAGGGACAATTGGTAATTTTCCAGCCTCAATTTTTGAAAAATCAAGGATATCATTGATAACTACCAGTAAAGTTTCAGATGATTCATAAATAGACCGTACATATTCAGTATTTTCTTCATTTAAGCCGGCCTTAAGTAAAAGCCTTGAAAATCCAGTTATGGCATTCATAGGTGTTCGGATTTCATGGCTCATATTGGCTAGAAATTCCTGTTTAATCCGTGCGGCTTCTTCGGCCTTTTCTTTGGCATATTTTAATTCATTTTGAACCGTAATTTGCTCTGTAATGTCCTGAATTGTTCCAAGTATAAAGGTTATTTCACCTGAATTATCAATAATTGGACTTGCTTTTCCAAGTATATATTTAATTACACCATTGGGTAGAACCAATCTATATTCAATACGATAGGGTTCATTATTTTTTAGCGTATTTTGAATGGCCTGAAACAAATATTCCATGTCTTCAGGATGCACGTTCTTGAAGGAATCTTGCAGTGTAAACTCTTCTTTTGCTGGGTCAACTTCATAAATATTATATATTTCAGTAGACCAGTTGGTATTGCCAGTTTCAATTTGATAATTCCAACTTCCAAGTTTAGCAAGAGCCTGTGCTTCCCTAAGGTTCCCCTCCAGGGTGGTCATTGTCTGGTCTGTTTTTATTTTTTCGGTAATGTCTTGTGAAAACCCAATTATCTCACCATTTTCAAGTGTATTTTTATAAGACCAGTACAAAGTATCACCATTTTTTGTTTTGATCGAGAGAACACCAGAATCTATTTTATTTTTTATAATTCTTTCCAAATACTGATCAAATCTCGAAAAATTGGCCGGTGCCATAAAGCTTTTAAGATTGCTGCCAATCACCTCATCACGTTCATATCCTAATTCACGTAGGGCTGCTTTATTTACTTCAATAATTTTTCCTTCTACGTCGTGGATACAAAGTATGGCTAATCCATCTTCAACGAGTCGCTTATAATGTGATTCACTTTTTTTCAGGGCAATCAGATTTTCCTTGGCTTCCAGAATATTACTTATCCAGGAACCAACGATGCCCATCATAAGCTTATCTTCTTCAGAAAAGGGTGTTGCACGTGGCGATTGACTGGAAAAGCTTAGAGTACCGTATAAATGGCCTTTAACATAGAGCATTACCCCAACATAAGCTTCCAACTTAAATAGCTTATAACAGGGATGCGAAGCATACAAAGAATTTTTCATGTGATGAATGCCAATTACTTCTTTATTTTTAATAGTAATGTGACAATAGGTGTTTTCTAGGGACAAAGTTTGCCCTTTGTTCATCAAATGTTCAGGATGGAAAAAGTGCAAAACTGTGAATTTATTTTTTTCAATTTTGCTAATTACTCCTATTTCCAAACCAAACATTTTAGAGGCGATTTTTACAATCGCATCTAATTGTTTTTCCGGATTTCCGGAATTAACTGCTGAAATTTCATATAAAATTTTGAAGCGCTGCTCAGAGGAAGATACATCTGTAATTGTTGGGTGGAGTTTCGCTGGTTTTAAATTAACTATCTCTTCTGGCTTTACCTTTAAACTTTCTTTTTCTAATATCTTTTTCATATCCATTCTCAGATTATTATGAGTTAAATTCCAAGCTGATTATTAAACCCCTTTTTAAGATTTAGGGTAATAATTAACATTACAACAAGAAATCATTCTAAAAACCTATCCTAATTTAGTTTTTAAGTGCAACCTGGAAAAATTTGGTTTATTTATAAACCCATTGAACTGTAAGAATAATCAGGTAATTCTATTATGGCGTTACCCTTTAGTTAATTCGACTTAGAAGATGGGCAAAAGAAAGGCGAAAAATAAAATTGGGTTTAGGGTAAATTAATTTGGAAAACGATAGTTTGAGTGGAAAAGCCTATTAAAAAATATAATATTAATAAAAAAAGTATAACATTAAGAAAGATCAAAGCCATTCCTAAGCTTTTGGAATTAATCTGAATCAATATCCTATTATTAATTAGGGCATATTTTAACCCTCAGATAAGGTCATTTGCCATTTTGAATAACATATGTAATATCTAAGTAAATTTAGGATGCAGGGTATAAACTCAAGTTATGTAAAAGGCTAAGCTGGGTATTCTACAAAGTTTCTCTCTGTTTCATACAATATAACTTTTAAATCTAATTTTATATCCACGTTTTCTCTTAAAATATTCCAGATAACCCTGGCGATATTTTCCGCGGTAGGATTAAGACTTTGAAATTCTTCAACATCTTTATTTAAGTTTTTATGATCAAAACGGGAAATTATTTTATCCCTGATTATATTTTTTAATGTCTTCAGGTCACATAAATATCCGGTTTCCTGATCAACTTCACCAATTAGTTTAACAATTAGCTCATAATTATGACCATGAAAATTATCATTGTTACATTTTCCAAAAACATGTGCGTTTTTTCCAGCAGACCAATCAGGATTATTTAGTCGATGGGCTGCGTTAAAATGTTCTTTTCTATATATAGCGGTTTTCATAATTATTTAAAAATTATTTTTTCTGGTCAGAAATTTATTAATCATTTTTTGGTTGAACCTCCTGAAAACTTTAAAAAGCAAATTATATGGGTAAAGCTTTAAACCATTAGTTAGTCTCGATTCAGACCCAATTAAACGGAACATCGCGATTAGCGGTTAATATTTTTATGTAAAATCGTCGGTATGCCTGTCTATTTTATTCACCTAGGTAAGACAAAACTTACTTCGTAAGCAATATTCCGAGATCTTTTCTAAGATTGGAAATACAATGCGAAATAAAGGTTTCTGTAAAAAATGCAAAAACTATAATTTCAAAAGATGACTATACCGATAAGGGTGATAAATTGAATTTTACCAAGATCAGATGGTCAGGTTTTTTATTTTTGAATTGAAATATTTAGATAAAGTGCTATTCAATAAATTATTGAAATAATTATATTTTTAAATAAAATAAATCATATTTTACCCTAAAACATCTGTTTTTTTTGTAATTATTTTTATTTACTACATCCACAATCGTCCCTATTCTGGAATGGGAAATGTGTAGACATTCTAATTATAACTAATGGTATATTAATTGTAAAATTCATCTAAAATAGACTTCATATTTATGAGGTTAGAATGGAAAAGTACAAATTAATGTGTGTGTTATGATTAGAAAAGTACAAATTAAAAAGTCGTTTTACATTCCTTTTTGGATGTATGTGTGCTTCCTATTACTACCAGCATCATTGGTAGGGCAGGAAATTTCAAAACTCAAAACCTCCGATGGTATCGGATACCTGGAACTTTTGCCACCCGATTACCAAACTAGTCCAAATAAAAAATACCCTGTAATTATTTTTTTACATGGTATTGGTGAAAGAGGTGATGGAAGTCCTGAAGCTTTGGAAATCGTTAAGAAGAATGGCCCTCCAAGAGAAATCAAGAATGGCCATAATATGTGTTTTAATGTAAATGGGGTTGAACAATGTTTTATTGTTATTTCACCTCAGCTGGTATCGGGCGGTTGGACTGCTTCCTATACAGATAGGGTTATCGATTATGTTATCGAAACTTATAGGGTTGATTTAAGCAGAATTTACCTTACAGGTTTAAGTTTAGGAGGTAAGGGTGTATGGGTTTATGCGCAAAGCAGGTACAATAATCCGAACAAGTTAGCGGCGATCGCGCCAGTGGCTAGTTGGGGTAGCACCGAAAATATTTGCTTTCTTGCTGAAAACCATGTACCTGTATGGGCTTTTCATGGTGACAAAGATGGAACTATTCCTTTAGCTTCAGGGCAACGCCAGATTGATGCATTGAATGCTTGCTCTCCTGCGCCAAATCCTGCCCCTATATTTACTATTTACCCTGGTGTAGGTCACGATTCCTGGTCACGTGCTTATCGAACAGATCATTCTTTACATGAACCCAATTTATATGAATGGTTATTGATGCAGCAGAAAGGTACTACCACTGCGCCAGGCGCACCTGTTCCACCTAATCAGGTTCCGGTAGTAAATGCAGGAAAAGATCTTTTAATTGTGTTGCCAGAGCAAAAAAATGTGGTTACCCTAAACGGATCCGCAACCGATAGCGATGGTAAAATTATTTCTTATCAATGGACTCAGGAAAGCGGTACTAAGACAGTAATGACCAATGTGGAAACCAGTGCCTTAACAGTTAGTAACTTACAAAAAGGACAATACACATTCCGACTTACCGCTAAAGATAATAGTGGAGCATCTGCATTTGATGAGGTAAAAATTGTAGTAGAGGAAATTGAAAATATTCTGCCAGTAGTACAATTAGAACCAGAAATTTCTGTTACTCTGCTTCAAACTGATACTTTAAAAATAAGTGGTAATATTTTCGATGAAGATGGTAAAATTGTTTCCTACGATTGGACACAAGAAGCAGGACCATCAGCCAATATGGTTAATGCGCAAACGGAATCATTACTGGTAACCGGGTTAGATGCTGGTGCATATACCTTTAGAGTTACCATAAAAGATAACCGGGGTGGTTCAGCTTTTGATGAAATTGTAGTTAATGTCAAAAAACCTAATTTGCCTCCAACTGCGATTGCTGGTAACAACTTTGAAATTGAGTTGCCACAGATTAGCGCGGTTTTAGAAGGTTCTGGAAAAGATGCTGATGGGAGTATTGTTAGTTACCAATGGAAACAAATGGCGGGACTTCCAGTAAGTATTGAAAATCCAAGACATAGAATTTGCGATGTTAGTGGATTTACTGAAGGCTCTTATACCTTTTGTTTAGTGGTAACCGATAACGAGGGAGCTAAAGCAATTGACGAACTGAAAATTGATGTTAAACCCGAACCTAAAGGCGAACCTGGTTTGGTGTATAAATATTATGAGGGTTTTTGGGGAAAATTGCCAAGATTTGAGAAATTAAAACCTAAGGCAATAGGAAAAGTATCCAATTTTTCACTTACTCCAAGGTTACAGGACGATTATTTTGCCTTTACTTTTGAAGGTTATATCGATATTAAACTCGAGGGAAATTATACGTTTTACCTTAATTCGAATGATGGAAGTAAATTGTTTATCGATGGCGTAGAAGTGGTACGGAACGATTATGTGCATGCGCCAAGAGAAAAATCTGGAAGCGTAACTTTAGCTGCAGGATTACATGAAATTTTAGTTACCTACTTTGAAAAGGAAAATAAGGAAGTATTGGATGTTTTATTTTCAGGACCTGGTGTACAAAAACAGCTGATTCCTAATGATATTTTATTTATTCATAAGAATCGATCAAATTTGGCACCTATCGCAAATGCCGGTGAAGATGTGTTTATTACACTTCCTGTGGATCACTTTTCTATAATAGGCTCAGGATTTGATGCTGATGATGATGCCCTGAACTTTGTATGGAAACAAACAGGAGGTGAACCAGTTTCATCGATGAGGGCCGAGAATAATGAACTGTTTTTGTATAACCTTGAAGAAGGTACCTTTACATTTGAACTAACCGTTACAGATGAAATGGGGGAATCAGATACAGACCAGATTAATGTAAAGGTAACTGATGATATTCATGGAGTTAAATATTCGTATTATGAAGGAAATTGGGATAAACTGCCAAATTTTGATAGGCTGACACCAAAAGCAACCGGGTTTGTAAATAATTTCAGTTTAAGTCCAAAACTGGAAGTTAATTACTTTGGATTCAAGTTCGAATCATTTATTGAGATAGCTAAAGATGGAGACTATACTTTCTATCTTTTGTCTAACGACGGAAGCAAATTAATAATAGATTCCAACGTTGTGATAAATAATGATGGTGTTCATAGCCAAAAGCTAAAAACTGGCACTGTCCATCTTAAAGCTGGCTTGCACCCCATTAAAGTTGTCTATTTTGATAAATTAAGTGGCGAAGTACTTGATTTACAATATTCAAGTTCGGATTTTGGTAAAATGAAAATCCCTTTTAATGTTTTATACCGAGATGTTTTACCAGATCAAATAGTGGTTTCATCATTAGAACAGGAAACTGTAAGTATAGTTGAAAAGCTGAATGTATATCCTAATCCTATCAACCAGGTGATGTACATTGATTTTGAAGGTGAATTAATGGGAGAGGTATCTATAAATATCATGGACCAGAATGGCCAAATACTATATGCGGAAGTGGCAAATTTGGAAGTGGCAAATTCCTTAGAAGTATATTTATCTTCCTTCAACCTGTCACAGGGATTGTTTTACCTGACTGCGACAGACGCAGCTGGCAATACCAAAACAATCCGATTATATAAGAATTAAACTGTCGGTTTTTGATATAAGGGGTTGTCTTCTACAGAGGGCAACCTCTTTTTTTTTTGTAGCGTTTAGAAAGTAAGTTTTTTAAAAAATATTTAAAGTTAGAGCTGAAAAATCATTCAAAAAAATGAGTTAAAAGTTAAAATAAAAATAATTATTGTAGATAAAAGGTTGATAATCATAAAATTAAGAAAACTTGTAAGCAAAAATCGTGCATTTATTTACATGACTTTGAATTGTCGCATAGAAATTGCCAATGTAAGGTTGTTATTAAATTTCAATTACTACAATCTTCCAACTATGAAAAAGATAATTTTAATTATACTAATTAATATCGGAGTTTTTTCTTTGGCACATGCCCAAATGTCTATTGGGTTTAGTGCGGCACCCGTTTTCCCTGCCGGTAATTTTGTTAATATGGCCGATTTAGGTTATGGGTTTGGGTTTTCTGGAAATTACACCACATCAGAGAGTGTAATCATTGGCATAGGTGTTCAACATTATCGGTTTGGGTTGAGTCCATTAGGTTTTAAAGTACCTGGAGTAAATTTTGCGCTAACTCCGGTAACAGCATCTGTTGCATTTACACCAAAAACAGGGCCTGTCAAACCATATATTGGGATAGGAGCCGGCATCTATAATTTTAAAATAGATTCCTTTATTGATGTATCCAGAAGCTATTTTGGTTTGGCACCAAAGGTAGGAATTCTTTACTCGGTTAGTAATAAAATAGATTTTCATGCAGATGCAGCCTATAATGTAGTATTCGTCAATGAGTCTATACCTTTAACTGAAATATCGTTTAAGCAAAATATAACATTCATTCCCATAAATATAGGGATTGCGGTTAAATTTTAGAATAATTGAGTGTGTGAGGGCTGATATATAAAGCGGTCAGCCTTCATCCGCATTCAATTCTAATCAAAACGGCAATGGTAATATTTGAATATAGATGAATGCCAATTACTTTATAATGGTTTCTACTGCCAGCAAGTTCAAATAGTGATCTCCCCTTTAAAATGGTTTTTCATGCAGATGCTCCCTATTAATTATTCGCCAAAAAATATTTTTTTACACAAGATTTTTTTGGTAATAGCGGCAGAAATGAGTCAAATTACATTGCTGGCATTTAGGGGTTCTTGCTAAACAGATATATCGGCCATGTAAAATTAGCCAGTGGTGCGCTTTTCCAACAAATTCATTCGGAATATGATTAATTAGTTGTTTTTCTACTTCCAAGGGCGTTTTAGCATTTTGGTTAACCAACCCTAACCGTTTTGAAACCCTGAATACATGTGTATCAACGGCCATAGCAGGCTGATTGTAGATAACAGATGAAATTACATTTGCTGTTTTCCTTCCAACTCCTGGAAGTTGTTGTAAGGCTTCTACTGTTTCAGGAATTGCGCCTCCAAATTCAACTACCAACATATTTGCCATTCCATGTAAATGCTTAGCCTTGTTGTTCGGATAGGAAATACTTTTGATAAATTTATATATTTCTTCTGGGTTACTCGCGGCAAGTAATGCTGGGGTAGGAAATTGTTGGAATAATGCAGGTGTAACCAGATTAACCCTTTTGTCAGTGCATTGGGCACTTAAAATTACCGCAACCAATAATTCATATGGGTCGCGGTAATGCAATTCTGTTTCTGGTTCAGGTTTATGCTGAGCAAAATATTCAATAAAAGCTTTAAATCGTTCTTTTTTTCGCATCCAAGGCTTATTTATCTATGGCATGCAAATCAATGGATTTTGAGTAATTTAGAATATTATTTACAGCTCTGTCTGAAGGGTCACAGGCATATTTTTTGGCTGTAACCTGATTGAAAGCTCCATTTAGTTGTTGATAAGCTTCGGATAGCTCTTCATCAAATAGAAGCGTCTCCTCAAGTTTATGAGCTTCTACCTCGGTCATTTCATCATAAATATACCGAATTAAGTCATTTGGGGTAAATATTTGGATCATAGGCTATATTATTTTTCTCCATCATTTTTCTCAAGTTAATGAGCGCGTATCTCATCCTTCCCAATGCCGTATTAATACTTACACCTGTTGAATCCGCGATTTCCTTAAAACTCAACTCCATATAATGTCGCATAATCAAAACTTCACGTTGCGCATCAGGCAATTCACGGATCAACTCTTTGAGTAATGTATGAGTATCTTTCCTGATTTGTACTGATTCAGCGGAATCCTCAGAGAAATTCAAGGTATTAAAAACATTGGCACCATCTTCCATAATAACGGTAGGATAGCGCCGGGTTTTTCTAAAATAATCAATAGACAAGTTATGCCCAATTCGCATAACCCATGGCAAAAACTTGCCTTCTTCATTATAACGGCCTGACTTGATAGTATTTACTACTTTCACAAATGTTTCCTGTAGTAAATCCTCGGCCGTATACCTGTCTTTTACAATCAGATAAATCGCTGTGTAAATTTTAGCTTTGTGCCTGTTAACCAGTTGTTCAAAAGCTTCCTCGCTACCTGCTTTGTAAAGCGCTACTAACTTACTGTCACTTACTGAATACTTCTTCATCAATTTAACTATTTGGTTAACGTAGAAGTTTATATCATATTATCCTGTTTTATATTTTAAACACAAATTTATCTTCAGTGAACTTTCAAAATTATACTGAAAGCAAATAACATGCAATAATTTTACACTAAGAATATAAAATTATAATTATTGAAAAATGAAATTACATTAAGCATATGAATTTAATAAAAATAAATTTTATTATCAAAAAACAATAATTTAAGAGATAGCGGCTTCATAAATTTAAGTTAATTGTGATAATAATTAAATTGGTTCAGACCTATCTCGTATATATTTATTTAACAGTTACGATAATTTGGTCTGTATCGGATTTATTGGTAATATCAGTTACTTTTAATTCAAAATTATAAATACCTGTAATACTCGGAGTAAAGGAAGCTTTCGCGGTTTCAGCATTTTTTAGTTGAACATTGGCTCCTACCGGATTGCTGGTAACAACCCAGGAGAAAATTAGCGCATCCTGATCCGGATCAGATGAATCACTTCCGTCAAGTATTACTTCTATACCTACATTTACAGATTGATCCGCCCCGGCAACTGCTACAGGTGGCTGGCCGATGGTTGGTACCACAATTATAATGGCCTCATCAGAAACTGGTGGATACAATCCATCGTTAACGGTTAATAGTAAATTATACTGGCCCACTTTATCGGGTGTGAAAAAGGCAGATTTTTTTGTGCGATTTCCTATTTTTTGAGTAGTTATAGTACTTCCTGATGGCACCTCCGCAACGCTCCAATTGTAGGTAAGAGAATCTAAATCAGGATCATTTGAATTACTTCCGTCCAGAGAAATGGTTACTCCAAGTTCAACTTCCCCGTATTCTCCGGCATCCGCAATTGGAGGTGAGCCGGGTATGTTATCCTTTTCTGAACATGACAAATTTAATCCGACACAGAAAATCAATAAATATGAAAACTTGTTTGCCATAGGTTTTAAATATAAAAATAAAAAGCGAGGTAAAATATTCTGGTTAACCAAGATGATAATTTCCCATTTTGATTAAATATAGAAAAAAAAAATTCTTTTTGGTAAACAAAGATTTCTACCATTTAACTTTGTCGTCTATGATACAGAGTATTGAAAAAAGAACAAACATAGAGGATCTCGATCCAAAAAAATATATTATTATCAAAGGCGCAAGAGTAAATAACCTTAAAAATATTGATGTCGCGATTCCACGATACAAACTGGTGGTGATAACCGGTTTGTCTGGTTCGGGCAAATCTTCGCTTGCATTTGATACCTTGTTTGCCGAAGGCCAACGAATGTATGTGGAAAGTTTGAGTTCCTATGCCAGGCAATTTTTAGGCAGAATGGAAAAACCTGAAGTAGATTTTATAAAAGGGGTATCTCCAGCCATTGCAATAGAGCAAAAAGTAAATACAAGAAATCCAAGATCAACGGTAGGTACCACCACAGAAATTTATGATTATCTGAAGTTACTTTTCGCACGCATAGGAAAAACATACTCGCCGGTAAGTGGTAAATTAGTTACCAGAGACACTGTTACTGATGTGGTAAACTTTATTGTGGGCTTAGAAGAAGGAGCAAAAATTATGATTTTAAGTCCATTACTTATTCGGAATGGGCGAAAAGTTGACGCCGAGTTTAATGTTTTGTTACAAAAAGGATTTACCAGAATAATGGTAAATCAGGAGGTGTTTTTTATTGAGGAGGTGCTGAAAGAAACATTCAAAATAAAAGAAAGCACGGATATTTACATTTTGATTGACAGGGCTTCTATCAGACAGGATGATGAAGATTTCCAGTTTAGAATGGCAGATTCCCTTCAAACCGCTTTCTTCGAAGGCGATGGGCAATGTATCGTAGAAGTAGTAAATGGTACTGATAAAAAATCCTACCAATTTTCGGATAAGTACGAATGCGATGGAATTAAATTTGAAGAACCAATCGTCAATTTTTTTAGCTTTAATAATCCATATGGTGCCTGCCGTACTTGTGAAGGGTTTGGGCACATTTTAGGTATTGACCCGGATTTAGTGATCCCTGATAAAAGTTTATCTTTGTACGAGGGGGCGGTGGCTCCCTGGCGCAGCCAAACCATGCAAACCTGGTTAGAACCACTTTTAAAAAATGGAATTAAATTCGATTTTCCCGTACATCGACCTTTCAATGAGCTTACAGAAAATCAGCAACAACTGATCTGGACCGGTAACCAGTATTTTAAAGGGCTGAATAAATTTTTTAAATATATTGAATCGAAAACACATAAAATTCAATACCGGGTTTTGCTTTCCCGATATCGTGGCCGCACCGTTTGTCCTGATTGTAGAGGAACCCGGTTGCGGAAAGATGCTTCTTATGTAAAAATCGCGGGAGTTTCTATTACCGATTTAGTTCTGATGCCTGTGAAAAAAATCAACCAATTCTTTCAGGATATTAAATTAGAAAAATATGATGCTCAGATTGCTGAAAGAATTTTAAAGGAAATTGTTAGTCGCTTAGATTTTCTAAGCGAAGTTGGGTTGGATTACCTAACGATGAATCGACTTACAGCAAGCCTTTCAGGTGGTGAGTTTCAGCGAATTAAGTTGGCTACGTCATTAGGAAGCGCATTAGTAGGGTCCATGTATATTTTAGATGAACCCAGTATTGGTTTACATCCCAAAGATACACAAAAACTGATTGGTGTTTTGAAAACTTTACGAGATCTTGGGAATACCGTAGTAGTGGTGGAGCATGAAGAAGAGGTAATGCGCGCTGCCGATGAAATTATTGATATCGGGCCTGATGCCGGTACCCATGGCGGACAACTGATGTTCCAGGGTAGTATTCAGGACCTGGAGAAGCAAAATGGTGCCGTGAATACCCATACCGTAAAATTCTTGCGGGGAACAGAATCTATTCCTTTACCAGAAAGCCGTCGGAAATTCCATAAAAGTATATTCATAAAGGGTGCCCGTGAAAATAACCTGAAGCATATTGATGTTGAAATTCCATTGGGTGTGTTGTGCGTAGTTACGGGCGTAAGCGGTTCTGGGAAATCTACCTTAGTAAAATCAATTCTTTATCCCGCAATTGGTAAAATGCTGGGAACGGTTAATGAAGCTACTGGTAAATTCGACAAACTCGAAGGGGATACCAAAAAGATCGCTCAAATTGAATTTGTAGACCAGAATCCGATTGGAAAATCATCCCGTTCAAATCCTGTGACGTATGTAAAAGCATATGACCACATCCGTCAGCTTTTTTCTGAACAACCGCTTGCAAAGCAACGAGGATACAAACCCGCGTTTTTTTCCTTCAATGTAGATGGAGGCCGATGCGAAGTTTGCCAGGGAGAGGGCACAGTTAAAATTGAAATGCAGTTTATGGCAGATATTTATTTAACCTGTGAAAGCTGCCATGGAAAGCGGTTTAAGCAGGAAATTTTGGAGGTTGTTTATAAAAATAAAAATATTGCCGATGTGTTGAACATGACCGTAGATGACAGTATTGAGTTTTTTGAAGAGGAACGGCAAATAATTAATAAACTCAAATCACTGCAGGATGTAGGTCTGGGATACATTCGGCTGGGACAATCTTCCAGTTCCCTGAGTGGGGGTGAAGCCCAACGCGTAAAACTAGCCGCTTTTTTAGGTAAAGGAAATGTAGGCGGTAATAGTAACATTCTCTTTATTTTTGATGAACCCACTACGGGCTTACATTTTCACGATATCAAAAAATTATTGGCTGCCATGAATGCCTTAATTAATCAGGGGAATAGTATTATTGTGATAGAGCATAATATGGATGTGATTAAATCTGCCGATTGGATTATAGATTTGGGCCCGGGAGGTGGAGAGCAGGGTGGAAATATAATATTTGCCGGTACTCCGGATAATATGATACAGCAATCAGAAGGCTTTACTTCGGAATTTCTGAAAGAAAAATTATAAAAATAATTAAACAGGTTAGTTAAGGTAAAATTATAATCATAAGCGTTGGATTATACCAACTTGGAGTGATTCAGTAGTAAGATTAAAAAATTATCAATACCTTTGCTGCCCAAATTTAGGCAATAATCTATGGCTTGGTTTAAAAGGAAAGAAAAAGGCATTCAAACTCCAACAGAAGATAAAAAAGAAGTTCCTGACGGACTCTGGTTTAAAACTCCAAGCGGCAAAATTATCCATACCCGTGAGCTCAAAAACAATGCTTATGTGGTTCCGGAAGATGATTACCATGTTCGGATAGGTTCGAGAGAATATTTTGAGATCCTTTTTGACGAAAATAAATTTACTGAAATTAATACCGATTTAATTCCGGCTGATCCTTTGGAGTTTACCGATCTGATGCCTTATACCAAAAGGGTGAAAGACGCACAAAAGAAAACCGATTTAAAGGAGGCGGTTCGAACAGCACATGGTAAATTAAACAATACCAGGATTATGATTGCCTGCATGGATTTCAGTTTTATTGGTGGATCAATGGGATCGGTAGTAGGAGAAAAAATCGCGAGAGCAATTGATTACTGCATAAAAAATAAATTGCCTTTCTTAATGATTTCCAAATCAGGCGGGGCACGCATGCAGGAGGCTAGCCTTTCACTGATGCAGTTGGCAAAAACCTCAGCCAAGATCAGTCAGCTTTCTGAACAGGGAATTCCTTATATTTCTTTGCTTACCGATCCAACAACCGGGGGGGTAACCGCGTCTTTCGCGATGTTGGGCGATTTTAATATTGCCGAACCCAACGCGTTAATTGGTTTCGCCGGTCCCAGAGTAATCCGGGAGACAATTGGTAAAGACTTACCCAAAGATTTCCAGCGTGCTGAATTTGTGCTGGAACATGGCTTTCTGGATTTCATTGTAGACCGAAGGAACTTAAAATCTAAAATTTCAACCTTGCTGAAAATGCTTGAATAAATCCGGTTTGATATTTTCTAACTCCTAAGCCTGGCTTTTTCTTCTGCTGATCTCTTTTTTTATTAGGGTTAGCTCACGGCTGCTTTGCCCAGCCACGGAAGTGTTTTCTTCAGCTCTTCTGATTAGATAAGGTAATACTGTTTTCAAAGGGCCATATGGAACATATTTGGCCACGTTGAAGCCTGCGGCAGCCAGATTAAAAGAAATGTTATCGCTCATACCATACAACTGCGAAAAATAAACCCGTTTGTCTCCTGGCAGCATTCCATGCTTATTCATTAGCACAGTAAGATAGTAATTGCTGTATTCGTTGTGAGAACCCGCGCAAAGCGCGATTCTTTGTTTGTTATTTATGCAATACAAAAGACCACTGTTATAATCGTTATCCGTAGCTTCCCGGTTTTCCTGAATTGGATCGGGATATTTCAATTCCTCAGCGCGTTCTCTCTCTTTTTCCATATAGGCTCCTCTTACCAGTTTTACACCTAAATAGTATTGATGTGTAGCGGCTTTCATAAATGCTTTTTTCAGATTTGGCAGTCCATCTTTCCGATACATCTGAAAAGTGTTATACACGATAGGTTTTTCTTTGTTGAATTTTTCCATCATTTCGTAAGCAATGCCATCAATTACATCCTGTATCCAGGTTTCCTCCGCATCAATCATTACACTGGTGCTTACCTCATAGGCAGCCTGGCATATGGTCAATACTCTTTCTTTAGCCTGCTTGAATTCAACTTCCTCTTTTTTAGTTAGAGATTTATTTTCCTGAATTTTTTGGAGCAATCCAAATCTTGCCAAACTGGATATTTTAAACACACAAAAAGAAATATTTGGCGTGGTGGCGGATTTTATTATGATTTCAAGATACTGGTCACTTGCATGGTTAAACGCTGCCTCATTTTTCGCGCCTTCCACCGCGAAATCTAAAATTGTTTCTACATGAAATTTAGCCAGCTTTTCAATGGTTTTCCGCACGCTTACCAAATCCTCTCCGCCGCAGAAATGTGCGAAAATTGTATTTTTTAAAATAGATATAACTGGCAATTTTAATTTTAAGGCCAATTTTACCATGCTGGTACCAATATCTGTTAAAGTTTTATTATTGATACTTGTGAATAATAGTTGCGCTTTTCTGAGTTCCTGATCGGTTTTATGCGCAAATGCTTTGGCGGTATCATCAAAAGATATTAAAGGTTTTGTGGGCATACTTTTCCGTATTAAGAAAATCTTACTAAATTTGTTGGTTTAAATATAAAATGATAAGGTAAAATTTGTCTGCCGCAAAAATATGACAATTTTACCTCAAAATTGTTTACGAATACCTTAGGAAAAAACTGTACAATGAAAATAGAAGGAATTAATTCTTGGAATGTTGGCAAGGCAGTGCCTTTGATTATTGCCGGACCTTGTAGTGCTGAGACTGAGGAGCAACTTCTCGAAACAGCAACAGCTATCAAAGCGCAGGGCATAAGCCTGATCAGAGCTGGCGTTTGGAAACCACGAACACGGCCCAATAGCTTCGAAGGTGTTGGTGTGGAAGCACTGGGTTGGATCGCTAAAATTAAAAAAGAGATGGACGTTAAGTTCGCGGTGGAAGTTGCCAACGCCCAACATGTATACGAATCCCTGAAATATGGAGTGGATGTACTCTGGATAGGAGCAAGAAGTACCGTAAGTCCTTTTATTGTTCAGGAGATTGCTGACGCGCTTCGCGGATGTGATATTCCGGTATTGATTAAAAATCCTATCAATCCTGATTTAGCCCTTTGGATAGGTGCTTTTGAAAGACTGAATCAGGCAGGTATCACTAAATTGGGGGCAATTCACAGAGGGTTCTCCACCTACCAGAAAACCAGATACAGAAACATTCCTACCTGGCAAATTCCGATCGAATTAAAAAGGCAAATCCCTGAAATGCCTATGATTTGTGACCCCAGCCACATTGGTGGTAAAAGTGAAATGATTGGTGAGATTTCTCAGAAAGCCCTCGATTTGAATTATGATGGCTTAATTATAGAAACCCACCGTGATCCTGAAAAAGCATGGAGCGATGCCCGCCAGCAAATTACACCTGCCGTTCTAGGAGAATTAATTAAAAAACTTAAAGTAAGAAAGCCTACTTCTGAAGATATTGATTACATCACGCATTTGGAAGACCTGCGTACCCAAATTGACCATGCCGATAGAGAAATGCTGGAAGCGATTGCTACTCGTATGAACCTGGTAGGTCAGATTGGTGCCGTTAAAAAGGAAAATAACGTTGCCGCTTTCCAGCTTGATCGTTGGAACGAAGTATTCAAATCCAGAAAAGAATGGGCGCATGCGCTGAGTGTTAACGAAAAGTTTGTTACCGAATTGTTTAATCTGCTTCACGTAGAATCGATCAAGAAACAAACTGAGGTAATGGAAAAAATTGAGGAAGAAACCAAACTTCGGGAAAAGCAATAATGATTCCTCAAAATGTAATTATTACCAACCGACTGGAAGATACAATTAACGACTTCTTCCAGTCGGTTTCTTATTCTAATACAGCTGTATTGGTCGATGAAAATACGCTAAAATACTGTTATCCTAAAATCAAGCGTTTACTTCCCCCACATTCAATCATTGAAATTCCTGCAGGCGAAATTTATAAAAATATTGAAACTTGTTCGCGGATATGGCAACACATTACAGACCTGCAGTTCGATAGAAATGCATTGATCATTAATTTGGGCGGAGGCGTAATAGGGGATATGGGTGGATTCTGTGCCTCCACCTACAAAAGAGGAATTGATTTCATCAATATTCCTACCACTTTACTGGCTCAGGTGGATGCCGCGGTAGGTGGAAAATTGGGTATTGATTTCAATGGATTTAAAAATCATATTGGTTTGTTCAAAGATCCGGAAAAAGTGATTATTGATCCTGAATTTCTTCAAACCTTGAGCAAAAGGGAGTTGCGGTCAGGTTTTGCCGAAGTAATTAAGCATAGTTTGATTGCTGATAAAATATATTGGCCTAATATTTCAGACAATGCTTTTGACCAACAGGATTGGAAGGCACATATCGCGCATTCCGTGCAGGTGAAGGCTAAAATTGTTAGTGAAGATTTTAAAGAGAAGGGACTTAGGAAAATTTTGAATTTTGGTCATACCATTGGTCATGCTATTGAAAGTTATTTTCTTGGAAAACCAAATTACCTATTACATGGTGAAGCCATAGCAGCCGGAATGATTTGTGAATTATATCTTTCCGCGGAAAAGTGTTTTTTGCCCGAAGAGCAGGTAGCCACAGCGCGAAAATTTATTCTGAATATGTTTGATTTTGTTGAAATAGAGGAAAAGTCAATACCTCAAATTGCCCGATTGGCTAGTCAGGATAAAAAAAATGAAAGTAATAAAATATTATGTACCCTGCTTTCGGAGATCGGTACATCTGAATTTGATATTCAGATTAGCCAGCAGGATATTATTGATGCCCTTTGGTATTACAAAAAATTAAAGGTTAACCAAATATAAGTTAACCTTTAAATAAGAGTTATTTTGTGGAATCAGTTAACCCTTGTTTAATGATTCAGATACCTTTTTTCCATATTTTTCAACTTCAGCCAATGCGGTATCTGCCAGTTCTCTCATTTTCTCGGCACTGCTTTCTAAAGTTTCATTTAGAGTATGACTGAATTCATCAGCTACTTTACCTAATTTTTTTCTGGTATCTTCGCCGGTTTCAGGAGCTAACAAAAGAGCAGAAATTGCGCCAGTTGCCGCACCCACTATAAAAGCCATAAAAATTTTGTCTGAATTACTCATTGTATTTTGTTTTAAGTGTGATTAAAAAATTTTCAAGCGAAAAGGTAGTTTATTAGTTTAAAATTTTAACTAATCTTTCAAAAAAAATTAATCAGGTATAGAAATTTTATGCTATATCGTCATATTTGTAAGGTAAAAATTTATTCATAAATTATAAAGATTTGTCCCCTTCCAACCAAATATTACTTCAAAAGATTACTGAGCTTGCTCGGGTAAATATTCCGCTTCCCGCTTCTAAAAGTGAAAGCAACCGAGCATTAATTATGCATGCGCTTGCCGCGCGTAAATCTCTACTGCATAATATTTCAGAAGCGCGGGATACCAAAACCATGCAGCGCTTACTGGCCAGCCCAACCCTGGAACTAGATGTACTGGATGCGGGTACCACCATGCGCTTTCTTACAGCCTATTGTGCGGTTACCGGAAAGCGTAAAATTATCAGGGGCACCAAGCGAATGCACGAAAGACCCATAAAATTACTGGTGGATGCACTCATTCAGATTGGGGCTGATATTAAATACCTGGAGCAGGAAGGATTTCCCCCAATTGAAATTATGGGAATGAATGCCCAAAAAACCAATCATATTCAAATACGGGGCGATGTAAGCAGCCAGTATATTTCTGCTTTATTAATGATAGCGCCCCTATTACCCCATGGTTTGTTTCTGAAGTTAACCGGAAATATTGGAAGCAAACCTTATATTGATATGACTTTAAGCTTAATGGAGGAATTTGGCATTAAATCACAATGGGAGGGATCCACTATTTTTGTGCCGAACCAGCCCTATAAGCTAGTGCCTTATACCATAGAGTCTGATTGGTCGGGAGCCAGTTATTGGTTCAGCCTGGTAGCGTTGGCTCAGAAAGCTGAAATAAAACTATTGAGATTAAAAAAGAATTCGCTGCAGGGAGATATTAAAATTATTGAGATAATGGAGAATTTGGGAGTTGCCACTGAGTTTACGGATGATGGTATCTGGCTGAGAAAAACCAACCGGGCTACCGCATTCACCGCGGATTTTACAAATTGCCCTGATCTGGCGCAAACGGTTGCGGTTACCTGCGCAGCCAAAGGTATATCCTGCCAAATGACCGGATTGGAAAGCCTCCGAATAAAAGAAACTGATCGGATTTTTGCTCTACAGCAGGAACTGGCCAAAATAGACGCGCAATTACAGGAAAATGGCAAAATTTGGAAATTAATTCCTGCTGAAGAATTTAAGGTTCCTGAACAGCCGATCACAGTTCATACCTATGAAGACCATCGCATGGCCATGGCATTCGCGCCATTGGTTGCCAAAATGGATGTGATTATCGAGGACCCTGACGTGGTTAATAAATCCTATCCCGGCTTCTGGAACGATTTGAAGCTTGCTGGCATACATACTAGCATACAAAATAAAGACTAACTAATTAGCCTTTTATCTTGGTTTCCAGTTGCGCTGTTTTCTCTTTGTCTGGTGTTGTGTTCAGATTACCTTTGGTGTAAGTGGGGCAGGTTTTGATGGCACAACCTGTTACTGAAAAAGCGATCAAAAGTAAAAATGTAATACCTGTTTTAAATAATTTCATAATATTTGTTTTTATTTATTCATAATATAAAGATAAACACGCATTGTAAAAGATTTTTTAGGTAAATCCCCGTTTTATTACACAAATCATGAAATACCCTTGCCTTATGGTTATTCAACCAACAAATACCTCCTGTTATTGTAAAAAGAACCTAAAAATATAACCTGATTCCAATCCGATACTGCTGTATTTTGATTACTAAGACGGCTGTGTACAGGTTAATATAAGCTTGGATTTCCATCAGGCTACCTTCAAGAGATTCAGTTTTTCGGCTGAGCCAGCTTCAGCCTGGAGAAAGATTTCCTTGTATTTATCACGGCGGAAGTGGACATTCGAACAATTTGTATTAGTATCAGAAAATTTATTACTTTCAATTTTTTAGCTTCGTCCTTACTCAAAGGAAATAAGAAAGGAAATTGTTGGAAACAAACATTCATAAATTCAGTTGAAGATTGAATACGCGGGCATGAACAGTTTGCATTTACTTTTAATCATTACCTTTACTATTCTGTTCTACAGCTACATTGGTTATGGAGTTTTGCTGTATTTACTGGTTACTTTCAAACGAATATTTGTAAAAAAGACTGCCTATTCATTTAAGGATTTACCCGAAGTTACAGTGGTTGTAGCCGCTTATAATGAAGAATTTTTTATCGAGAAAAAAATCAAGAATTCACTTCGGTTGAAATATTCTTCTGATAAATTGAAATTTCTTTTCGTTACAGACGGTTCTAATGACCGTACCACAGAAATAGTTGGAAAATATCCTCAAATCAGACTGGAGCATGCCCAGGCCCGTAAAGGGAAAATTGCGGCTGTTGACAGAATTATGCCATTCATTAAGAGTCCGATAACCCTGTACACGGATGCCAACACTTTCTTAAATGAAGGCGCGATATTAAAAATAGTGAAACATTTCGCTGACCCGAAAATAGGGGCAGTTGCCGGAGAAAAACGGATCTTCCAATCAGAAAAAGATGATGCAAGTACTGCCGGAGAAGGCATTTACTGGAAATACGAATCCATATTAAAACAGCTCGATTCCGAACTGTATACAGTGGTAGGTGCGACTGGTGAATTGTTTGCGATAAGAACCATTTTGTATGAACCAGTACAGCAGGATACGCTGATTGAAGATTTCTATTTGACAGTTAGAATTGCCCAGAAAGGCTATAAAGTAGCTTATGAAAAAGAAGCTTACGCTATTGAAACTTCCTCAGCGTCTATTACAGAAGAAATAAAAAGAAAAATAAGAATTTCCGCGGGAGGCATTCAGGCAGTAATAAGACTGTCTGGATTATTACTGCCATTTCCAAATCCAGTATTAAGCTTTCAGTACATTTCTCACCGGGTTTTAAGGTGGACATTGGCACCGTTGGCATTATTGGTATTTTTAATAGTTTCATTTATAGGGGCTATTCATGGCGATTATATAAGCCAGATACTTTTATTTACGCAACTTGTTTTTTACTTTATCGCTTATGTGGGTTATTTGTTTGAGCGGAAAGCTGTTTCCATAAAAGCATTGTACATACCGCTTTATTTTACCATGATGAATATAACAGTTTACCTGGGAGCCTGGCGGTTAATGAAAGGACAGCAATCAGTGGTGTGGGATAAAGCCAAAAGAAAAGAATAGGAAATGCGCATTTCAGAAAACCTTAAAGAAAAGATCAGAGGTAATACCCGACTTAAGAAGTGGGTGCTGCGCTTCATTTTCAGAAGAAAACCCTATGCCGCCCGGGTTCGCTGGTATATCTGGTTTTTTTTGATTCTTCCAAAATATTTTAAGCGGGGCGTCAGCTGGAAATCCAGATTGGATCTGGTACCATTCAATACTTTTAAAATAGGAAAATGGTCCAGAATTGAAATGAACGTACTGATTAATAACGGCATGGGTGATGTAATTTTAGAGGATGAAGTGCATACCGGTGTAGGTTGTGTAATCATAGGTCCGGTTCACCTGCATAAGCATGTTGGCTTGTCTCAGTATGTCAGAATTCTGGGCATGCGCCACGGCCTTGATCCTACCATGCCTCACCATTTCACTCCTGTGCAAAAAGCGCCTGTAATTCTGGAAGAAGATGTATTCGTGGGAACAGGAGCGGTAATTATGGGTAAAAAAAACGGAGCGCCTCTGGTGCTGGGAAAGTATTGCCGAATTGGTGCCAACGCCCTGGTAATGAATGACATACCTGCCTATTCTGTAGCTGTTGGAAATCCGGCAAAAGTTGTTCGGGTCTGGGATTTTGATCAAAAAAAATGGATAAAGCCTGCTACCCGTAAAGCGTAAATCAAACTACAGGTTCCTGCTGGCTCAGGCAGTGGAAACTTCCCAAACCCCAAATAATATCTTTGGAATTAATGCCAATTACCTTTCGGTCCGGAAAGCAAAGTTCCAGCGTTTCGATAGCGCGCTGATCATTTCTGTCTTGAAAAACCGGCACAATTACGGCATTATTGCAAATATAAAAATTTGCATAAGAAGCGGGTAGGCGCTGTCCGCGGTAAATAACCGGCGCGGGCATGGGCAGTTCCACTATATGCATTTGCTTCCCGTTAATTAACCGCATCTGGTGGAGTGTTTTAAGGTTTTTCCGCAGCGGTTCAAAGTTCTCGTCGGTGGTGTCTTCTTCTACCACCGTAACTATCGTATCATTTTTTACAAACCGTGTAATATCATCAATATGACCATCGGTATCGTCTCCCACGATGCCATCGTGCAACCAGAGTACCTGTTCTACACCATAAAAGTTTCTCAGATACTTTTCCAGTTCTTTCTGATTAAAATCAGGGTTCCGGTTTGGGTTTAGCAAACAGGCAGTTGTGGTAAGCACCGAACCGTCTCCATTAAAATCTACCGAACCGCCTTCCATTACAATATTGGGGTAGAACACTGGAATATCCAATTCTTTACCCACCTTAATTGGAATCTGATTATCGAGGTCATAAGGTGGATACTTTTCTCCCCAGGCATTATAATTCCATTTCACAATTATTTTTTTAGGATTGGCCTCAGAATTTATTAAAAATGCGGGTCCATGATCGCGGCACCAGGCATCGTTGGTGGGATGAAGATAGAAATCTATTTGTGAAAAATCTGTTCCCACTTTATCGAGCCAGTTGGCTGCTTGTTCCTGCATCCGTTCATTACCTACATTTATACAAACACGCTCTCCTGCCGAGATTGCTTTCACAAACTCCGCATATACCGGAAATACGGTGTCTATTTTATCGGGCCAGGTATCGGGATTATGGGGCCAACTGAGCCAGGTCGCCCGGTGCTCCTCCCATTCGGCCGGGAAGTGGTATCCTAATTCATACGGGGTTTGTTTCAAGGGAAATAAAAAGATTAAAAAGGTTAAACTTCGTCAATAAATCTCTGTGTAATCGGCTGGTATGAATCGATTCTTCGGTCGCGTAAAAATGGCCAGTGTACCCGGTACGAATCTGATAAATGCAGATTTACCTCCTGTACATGCACTACTTCCTCATAATGAGGGGCCTGGTACAAAAGGCTTCCAAACGGATTGCTTACAAACGATCCACCCCAGAATTTCATGTTGCCTTCAACACCCACGCGGTTCACCGAGACCACAGGTATACCATTGGCTACTGAATGGCTGCGTTGAATGGTTTGCCAGGCATTATACTGTTCTTTGTTTGTAGTTTCGTTCTGAGTGGCATCCCATCCGATCGCTGTGGGATAAAAAAGAATTTCCGCACCCATCAGACTGGTAATTCTGGCGGCTTCCGGGTACCACTGGTCCCAGCAGATTAACACGCCAATTTTGGCATATTTCGTTTCAAATATTTTGTAACCCAGGTCGCCGGGAGTAAAATAAAATTTTTCATAATAGCCAGGATCATCAGGGATATGCATTTTCCGGTATTTACCCAGATAATTGCCGTCCGCGTCTAAAACCGCTGTCGTGTTGTGGTAAATTCCCTGGGCACGTTTTTCGAACAGTGAAGCTACAATTACTACATTCAATTCGCCAGCAAGTTTACCCAGTTTTTCGGTGGAAGGCCCCGGAATGGGCTCGGCTAAATTGAAATTATCATAATTTTCGGTATCGCAAAAATACAGCGATAGAAAAAGTTCCTGCAGACAAATAATTTGCGCGCCCTGATTGGCAGCCTCTCTGATTTTTTCTGAAGCCTTGGTAAGGTTTTCTTCAGGATTGGCTGAACAAGACATTTGAATAATTCCTATGCGTACGTTTTTTTCTGTCATTCCTCTAAAAATAGTTAAACAAAATTAACAGGTAATTTATAAAATCATAAAATTGGTAATACGATTAGCGACAGAATATGTTTTAATTCTAAATTTCGGGTAATTTTCCTGTGTTTATTTTCAGTAAAAAGTTTTCCGCCGCAAAAAGTTCATTAAAATGAAAATATAAAAAATTCATCCAATCTTCATTTTTAATATATTTTTTTACGGATCTTTAGTTTTTAAATGAAAGAAAAAATATACCTTTATTGTCGAATTGTGACTGACGAAATTTTAAAATAATTATTATAATTTGTTCAATTGATTATGGGACACTTGATGTTTTTAGGAGATGTTGGCGGATGGGAATTATTCGTCATTCTTCTGGTTGTTCTTGTTTTTTTTGGCGCTAACAAAATTCCTGAAATTGCCCGCGGATTAGGGAAAGGTATCAGGGAATTTAAAAATGCCACAAAAGATATTAAAGACGAAATCGAAGGTGGTTTACACTAAGAAAAATAAAAAAGGCTTTCATCAAGCCTTTTTTTTATAAACTATTAGAAAATATAGGTGACTAATTTTTTAGTGCCTGTAAATGAGAAAGAATAATATTACTTACCTCAACCGGCTCAATATTACCTCTAATAACCAATTCCTTCTGTTTGCTGATCAGCACAGGGCGATGTTCCACTTCCTCAGTTAATCTGCCATGCGATCCTTTTACCAGGGTGGCATCCAAGGGTATCACATTCAGTAAGGTTCTGAAACCCAGCTTCTTCTTAATCAATTTTCCTCCTACTTTTAACATTGGGAATTTCAGGTTGGGGTTCAGAAACATTTCTACCGGATCGTAACCTGGTTTCTGGTGGATGTCTACCGTGCGGGCAAAATCGGGCGCCCGGGCATCGTCTAACCAATAATAATAAGTAAACCAGGAATTTTTATCCGCTACCGCGACAAAATCGCCGGCACGTTCATGATTAATATGGTATTTCTTTTTTCCTTCCTCATCCAGAACCAACTCAATTCCTTCCGTTTCATGAAGTATTTTCCCAACTAATTCCATTTTGCTTTTGTCGTTCACATACACATGGGCAATTTGATGATCAGCCACAGCGAAAGCTTTGCTGGCGCCGGCATCCAACAACTCCAATCCCAGATCTTCTTTCACAGTAATAAGTCCATGCGCTCTGAAAATCCGGTTCAGGTGTACAGGTTGGTTTACGTTGGTAATTCCATATTCTGATAAAAGAATGACCTTAGCGCCCTGGTTTTCATAATAATTTACCAGTTCACGACAAACCGCATCAATTTCATTCAGTTCTTTAGAAATTTTTGAAATATCATTGCCAAATTTTTGTAAACAATAATCCAGATGCGGAAGATAGATTAGGGTTAGGGCAGGATGGTGCCATTGATCTACCAGAATGGAAGAATCGGCAATCCATTTGGTGGATTTAATAGAAGCATTGGGTCCCCAAAAATTAAAAAGCGGAAATGTGCCCAATTCTTTTTGCAGATCAAACCGCAAGTTCGTTGGCCAGGCATATACATCCGGTAGTTTTCGCCCATCGGAAGGATACATGGGGCGAGGTGTTACTGAAAAATCGGCGGTGGAGTACATGTTATACCACCAGAACATATTGGCACAGGTAAAAGAAGGATCCTGCCTTTTCGCGATATCCCAGATTTTTGGTGCCTGTACCAGCTTATTAGATTGTCGCCAGAATTTAATTTCACATTCATCTTCAAAATACCAGCCATTGCCCACAATACCATGATCCTGTGGCCATTTGCCAGTGAGGTAGGTAGATTGGGCCGAACAGGTAACAGCTGGTAATACTGGTTCGATAATAGCTTTTTTGCCATTCTCACACCATTCTTTCAGAAAGGGAGTATGCGCTCCGATTAATCCGGAAGTAAGTCCGACAACATTAATAACCGCGGTTTTATTCATTCTTTATTAAATTGCGCTGTTACCCAACTCAATTCCCGGGTAATGGAGTCGGCAAGATTTAATTTGATCTCATTGGGCAAAACTTCCCAGGTATAGGTTTCCGCCTCAAGATGTTGGGTGTAAGGATGATTTTTAAGCAGGGCAATTACCTTTACAATATCTTCCTGGGTAGAAGCCAGAATGCCATAATGTTTTACAAAAATAGGCACATGAAAATGGGTGCGCCACGCACTGATGTCCTGATTGTCAAAATGTGCCAAAGCTACCGGAAGGTCATTGTACTGTACCAAGCTACCGTTACTTCTTTTTTCTACTACCTGATGGAGGTAAGTAGATTCGACCAGCGTTTCAAAAGCCTGTTTTATTTTTTGTCTGTCAGCAGATTCTTTAGGAAATTCTGCTTTTAAGGCGGCGCTGATCTGTACTTTTCCAATTTTAATGTTTTCTTTTTGGAATAGATTAAATACCGTTTCTGGTTCCTCAAAAGCCACGGCAAAATGACATACATCATAACAAATCTGAATATGTTCCCGCAGGCTTTCCTCAGCTTCCTCCTTTGAAATACCGAGATGGTTTACCAAATAATCAGATCCTATGGGTATCAGCCATTGGTTAAAATACGCGACCACTTCTTTTGAATTTTCGAGCAGGCCATCAGGTTCCGGTTCAATATCAAGGTGTAAAAGTTTCCCGGATTTTTCTTTTATTTGTTTAAGATGAAGCGCGATTTCAACAAGATGTTCGGTAGATGTTTTAAATACTTCATTAATTTTCGCCTGATCATCGCGGTGCCAGAGTTTGTAGGAAAGGGGGGAGGTAGAAACTCCACCTTCCTGATCATCTGGCAGTAAGGCAGCCAGAATATCAAACAATCGTTTGGTATAGGCCAATCGGTCAGGCGTGGTCCAATCGGGCTGGTGTACCTCGTCTTTCACCGTTTGCCGGTGAAATCCTCCGTATGGAAATCCATTGAAAGTAAATACATAAAAATTATTGGTTTCTAACCAGCTTTTTAATTCCTGTAACTGATTATTCTCCAATAGCTGCCGGCTTGCCAGGTCCGACAAGCGCAAGCCAATAGCGAAAGGCTGGTCGCCGGCAAGGTTTTTCCCGATTACAGGTACATAATCTTTCAGATTCCGGAATACAGCAGACCAGGTTTCGCCCGGGTGAATGTTGGTGCAATAGGTAAGTTGATAATTGCTATCAATTTTCATTTGTGTATAATTTTAAACTGATAAACCCTCATGGTGAAATGCTTTCAATATTACTATTGATTTTTGAATTAAATCAGTATCCAGTTCATGTACTTCCACGCCCTTTCCAATTGTTTCCAGTAGCATAATGGTTAACTCTCCGCCCAAATGCTCTCTGAATTCTTCCAGACCAGCTATCAGGCTAAAAGCTTTTCCTTTTGTTGTAGTTGCTTCCATTTCAGGAACAAATAAGGGAAATTCAAGCTTTAAAAGAAGTTCTATAATGGTATTTAATTCAGCTTCTGTAATCATTCCTTTCAGAAAAGAATAGGTTACATCCAGGGCCATTCCAATGGCAACCGCTTCGCCATGGCGAATTGAGTAATTGGTAAGCTGCTCCAGCTTATGGGCTGACCAATGGCCGAAATCCAGTGGCCGGGATGAACCCATTTCGAAAGGATCGCCACCGGCAATATGTTCCATGTGCATTTCGGCACACCGGAAAATTAATTGCTGCATGGCAGCTTTATCGCGTTTGTTCAGTTTGTCGGCATGTTCATAAATAAACTGGAAAAATGTGGCATCCTTAATCAGGGCTACTTTTATCGCCTCCGAAATACCCGCCCGCCAGTCACGTGTTTCCAAAGTGGTAAGAAACTGGAAATCGTTAACCACCGCGAAAGGCGGCGCGAATGTTCCCAGAAAATTCTTTTTATGGTAGGAGTTGATCCCGTTTTTTACGCCAATTCCGGAGTCATTTTGTGAGAGCACCGTTGTGGGAATCCGGATATGACGAATTCCGCGATGGGCGATGGCAGCGGCAAAACCCACGGCATCCAAAACAGCCCCGCCGCCAATGCCTACAATAAAAGAATGCCTGTCGACCCCATATTTATTCACCGCATCCAGAATTCGCTCTACATACTTTGGGTTATTCTTAGCAGTTTCGCCACCAGGAATCACAATAATTTTATTGCATGCCTGAAAATTGTTTTTATAAAACTGATTAAAATTTTCAATGGAGGAAAGCAGCGTAGTATGATGGCTGACCACCCCTTCATCTGCCACATACAAAACTTTCGGATGGTTTTTGCTTTTCAGCAATGTCGCGAGTGTGGAATTTTTTGGGTTAAATATATGATCAGTAAAATAAACCGGGTAATCAAATGGAACGACAAACGACTGTTGTAATTTCTTATTCATAATATTTCGGACCAGTTGTCCATCCTAAATTCTTGTATTTAAATTAACAGCAATATTACTTATTAATGACAATGTTTTTGCGGAATTAGTTTATAAATTCTTACTAAAATAGCAATCTGAATTGAAAAACATGGCTAAAATCAGGTTACCGCAAAGGCTTTTGCCAATAGAAAAGATATGGGAAGCAGGGCAAGAATCAGCAGGCAGTAGGTCCAGCCGGCAAAAACTGAAGCCAGCGCCGCATCCATACTAATCAATGCGATCACACCAGCTTTTACTGCCTTTCCAATATTGCGGGGCGTATTTTCCTTTAATGCCATAAAAAGAGGCGGAAAAATGAGGACACCGAATAAAAAGACAAATGGAATGACCTGAAAATTTTTTTCATGCCTTATCCAGGCTATCAGCAAAATAGCGGCAATTACAACAACATAAAGCATTAAGCCCGACTGTAATATTATTTTGCTGCTACCATGCACTTCTCCACGACTTATGATGGTAATGGCGGCAATGTATACCACCGGAATCAGACTGATGTACCAAACCTCCGTTAGCGCGACAGGAACCGCGCTTACCCCTAACAAAAGATTGGCGCCTCTGCACAATCCCATATTCAGTGGACCGAATATTTTTAAATGTTTCCCATACGCATCGTAAAAAACCGCTAAACCGGCAATAATAATGGCGATGATACAACTTGTCAGAGAAACCATCGCGGCTGCGGCAATGCCAATCAATAATAGAAAAGCACCCAATGATGCAGCGCTGGTAACTGTGGCCAATCCACTGGGAATTGGTCTTTCCGGCCTTTCTACCCGATCAAGTTCCGCATCAAATACATCATTAAAAACTACGCCTCCACCATATAAACCTATGGTAGACAACACCAGCCAGCCCAACACTTTGATTTCCGGAAGCGCTTCCCCCTGATTTTGATGGTTAAAGAAATGAACAGCGGCACCAGAGGCGGCAAACCCTAACAGAATATCAGCAATGGCGGTAATGATATTCGCGGGCCGCATTAATCGAAGATGAGCAATAAAGTATTTCAAATTTTAACTGGGATAATTGCTGTCAGAATCAGGGTTTTATTTTATTATGTTTGAGGCATTTCCATTCTCTAACTGTGGGCTTTGTCCGCCCCGTAAAATGGAGTTTCCCTCAAAAAGCTGGGTTTGGTCAATAGAGGTGGCTTCCTGCCAATCACTTTCACTAATCTGCCCGCTTTTAGAATAAGCATCCAGAGGATTCTTATAACAGGTTAAAGTTACATATTCGGCCGGAAGCCCGCTTTGCAATATCAGGGCAGCGGTTTTCGGAACAGCCAGCGGATCGCTTATGCCCCAATCAGCCGCGCTATCAATAATAATTCTTTCGGGGCCATACTGTCGTAATACTTCCACCATTCTTTCATTGCCCATTTTGGTATGCGGGTATATGGTAAAGGCAGCCCAGAAACCGCGGTCAAGTACCTCTTTACAGGTTTCTTCATTATTATGATCTACAATTACCATAGTTGGGTCAATACCATGCTCAATAATGACGTCCATGGTGCGGGTGGTACCAGCTTTTTTGTCACGGTGGGGGGTATGAATCTGAATGGGCAAGTTTAGTTCTTTGGCCAGTTCCAACTGCAACCGGAAATATTTATCTTCCGCATCGGTTTGGTCATCGTATCCTATTTCGCCCACGCCGACTACGCCATCTTTACACAAATACAGCGGCAGTAACTCCATTACCTGCTCGGCTAAAGCTTCGTTATTGGCTTCTTTGGCATTTAAACCAATGGTGCAGTAATGTTTGATACCAAACTGGCTCGCGCGAAACCGTTCAAACCCGATCAGCATACTGAGGTAATCTTTGAAAGTACCCACTTCAGTTCGGGGTTGTCCCTGCCAGAAGGCCGGTTCAATAACCGCCACTACACCAGCTTTTTTCATAGCCTCATAATCGTCAGTAGTTCTGGAAACCATATGTACGTGGGAGTCCAGAAAAATTAATGCTTCCTCCATAATTATATTTAATTGTTTGGTATAAATTAAAGTAATACTTTATTGCACAGCATAATAATCCTTTCCCAGTTTATTCCAGGAAAAATCGTCTTTACCCGCCTTATCTTTCAATTCAGGATATTGCTGAAGCAAGCTTTTGGCTGCCGGATAGTCGCTTTTGGAACAGGCTAAGGCACCCGCTTCCTTTTCGAAAGCGGTCCCTTCATGTAGAATCTTTTTAATGTCAGTTAAATAAAAATCGTCCAGATACGGAGCCACAAACCGCCATAGTTCCGGGGTTACCATTCTGTGAGCCGCCCATCGCTCATGGGCAAAATCGGAAAGCATTTTTGCCAGATGAGGATTGACCCTTTGGTCCGCATTGTAAATTTTGTACAGCGGTCTTTCCGTAAATACTGCTTTGAGCACCATTTGGTTCCATGCGTTTTCTTCCAGATATTCGGCAGGGTAAGGATTGTTCAGTACAATAGATTCAAATACCGGAATCATATTGGTACGGATGCCTTCTTTGGCCCGCCGCGATAAACTTGCCGGAAAAGGCAACAAAGGTAGTGCACCGTAAAGCGCGACCTGCTCGTCGATATCAGCCGAATTAAATAACGTTTCAATGGTTTTAATATAATTTTCCTGCCGCGCTACCGGAATAAAAAGCAGAAAATATGTTCTGATAGCCCGGTCGGTAGTCCAGCCAGATGGATTAAATCCTGCTCTGATCATATTGGCTTTTGCCAGTAAATCCGCTGTAAAGTTAATGGGTATTTTGCCCACAAAGCGCGGGGCACTGCTAAAGGAAAGGTATAATGTTTTATTAGTAGTATCATTTTGAAGCTTTCCTGATTGCTGATTTAACCAACTTTCTGCCTGCTCAGAAATATGGGGCCTGACCAATTCGCATAAATAATTTTTTAGGGCCTCAAGATCTGCTTGAAAAATTTTTTGAGTCATGCTTTTATCCTGTTGATCCGCTGTGATATCAAAATTAAGAAAGTGAGGGCAATTTTACCTAATAGAATTTAATACTTCTTCATATCGAGAAGCAAATAAGGTTCAAAACAAATATAAAAGGATTTTAATATTTAAAAGTAAACCCTTATTTTTACAGCCTTAAAAATAAACTGAGCAATTATGGCAGTAACAAGATTACAGAGAAAAGAAAAAAAGCTTAAAACCAGAGCAAGCAAAAGACAAAAGACGTTAAAGCGGTTTAACAAAAAACCAACTATAAAAAATGTTGACATTGAAGAACTGAAAAAATCTTTTGGTACCAACAAAAGCAAGTCAGACTCAACCAAAGCTTCTGGTAAAAAGGAAACTTCAGAAGATAAAACCACTGATAAAAAAGCAGGGGCTGAATCTAAAAAAGAAGAATAGAAATTATTCGATGCTTTTAAGGTAAATTTATAAATCACCTTTTTTTCTTTAAATAAAATTTGATCAGTCTTCTTTATTGCAATGGCTGGAAAGAGATTATAGCGCTCATTGGGGTTTCAGATACCGCGGTTTGAGTTCTATTACTTCTACATTAAACACTTTTTTGTTTTCAACCTCCAGGCGAACCAGGGTTCTTACTTTATGAAAGCCCTGAGCGCCAGCCGCTCCCGGATTGATATACAGCAAATTTCCGTGTTTCGCGTCTCTGGTTATTCTTAAAATATGGGAATGCCCACAAACAAAAAGATCTGGTAAAATCGTACTTACCTGCGGCAGCACAATTTTGTTGTACCGTGGGGGAACGCCACCAATGTGGGTAATCCATACCAATAAGCCTTCACAGTTAAACTGAAGATTGACCGGACAAACCGTCCGCACATCATCTCCATCAATATTGCCATAAACGGCCTTGAGAGGCTTAAATGCAGCCAATTGATCATACAGGTTGATATTGCCTAAATCTCCGGCATGCCATATTTCGTCGCGGTTGGCGAAGTAATCGTATATCTGGGGATCCAGCACATGGTGAGTGTCTGAGAGTATTCCAATTTTCATAAATATTGCAGAGAAAACCTGGTTTCACAGTTCGTCCCTGATTTGGGTAATTTTATTCTACGGCTTTGTTTTGCAATCTTCGGGATGAGATAGACTCAGCTTCGATGAAAATTCTTTTTACCTCCGGATGCTTCTCACGGATCGATTGTTCGATCACATCAATCGCCTCCTCGATTTTTTCAGCTGTTAGCTCAGGGTAAAACTGAACATTAACCGCCAGTAAAATTTCCTGGGGGCCGAAATGCATGGTGAGCGGGTCCTGCATTTTTTTTACCGCCGGGTTCGCGGAAATAATTTTTTTCAGATTTTCCTGTGTCCGCGGGTGCACCCCCTCACCCAGTAACAACCCTTTGCTTTCATAGGCGAGAAAAATAGCGACAATTCCCAGAATTCCCCCGATTACCAATGAGGCGATGCCATCAAAATAAGGGCTATTAAACTGATGGCCGAGAAAAACACCCGCAGCTGCTATAATCACGCCCAATAACGCGGCGGTATCCTCAATAACTACCACGAATATCGAAGGATCTTTACTGGCTCTCAATCCACTTAGCAATCCGGGATTGGAATTTCTTTTTTTGAAACTTCGAAAAGCAATAACCAGGGAAGCGCCATCAAAAACAAAAGCGATACCCAATACCACGTAATTCCAAAAAGGGTCAGTCAATTCACTGGGATGATTGATATGCGATATGCCTTCATAAACCGACATTCCCCCTCCAATAGAGAAAAGTAAAATGGCCACAATTAACGACCAGAAATAAAGTTCTTTCCCATAGCCAAACGGATGCGTGGGATCGGCTGGTTTTTCACTTCTTTTCAGGCCTAAAAGCAGCAGAAACTGATTGCCGGTATCTACCACCGAGTGAATACCCTCTGAGATCATGGCAGAACTACCAGTAAGCGCGGCAGCTATAAATTTTGTGATCGCAATGACCAGATTGGCCACTAAAGCTCCATATATGGGCAGTTTTGAAGAATGTGGATTCATGTAAAATTCAGGTTTAACAACAGTATAATTTGAAACCAATGCTGGTCTATCATTATAAACAATAACCAGCGTAAAAGTTTTGCCAGCTCAGCTCATAAAAGTATTAGATTGATTCAGTTAACCATAATTTTTGATTATTAATTGAAAAGCTCTTATAATTTTATTTAACTTGTTAGGCAATGTAGTTACCCTAAATATTTATCATAACTAAACAAAATTTACAATAATGAAATCCGAAAATAACTTTGGCAAGAAAGGCATGCCCAGAAGGAACTTTCTCAAAAGTGCTGCCTTATCTGCTACTGCGTTTACCATTGTACCACGTCATGTACTGGGGGGACCTGGGTATCAGGCGCCCAGCGATACGCTCAATATCGCAGGTGTAGGAGTGGGAGGTATGGGTAAATCAAATTTGTCGAAACTTGAAAGTGAAAATATTGTAGCGCTTTGCGATGTGGATGAAGCGTATGCGGGCCCGGTGTTTGAAAAATATGTCAAGGCCAAACGGTATAAAGATTTTAGAAAAATGCTGGAAGAGCAAAAAGATATTGACGCGGTGGTAATTGCCACACCAGATCATACCCACGCCGTTATTGCCAAGGCGGCGATGTCGCACGGAAAACATGTGTATGTGCAGAAACCTTTGACCTATACCGTTCATGAAGCGCGGGAACTGGCTAAAACCGCTGAAGACACCAAAGTAGTTACGCAGATGGGCAACCAGGGGCATTCCAGCGAAGGCGCCAGGCTAATTAACGAATGGATTTGGGATGGGGCTATCGGTGATGTGAAAGAGGTACATGTATGGACTAACAGGCCCATTTGGCCGCAGGGAATTCCCTTCCCTACAGAAACTCCACCCGTACCCAGTACACTCGACTGGGATTTGTTTCTGGGGCCGGCACCGTACCGTGCGTATAATCCTGCCTACACGCCTTTTAAGTGGCGCGGATGGGTAGATTATGGGGTAGGCGCACTGGGCGATATGGGTGCCCATTTGATTGATCACCCCAACTGGGCTTTAAAACTTGGTTATCCGTCTGTAATTCAGGCCAGTTCAACTCCTTTTAATGGAGAATCATATCCTTCGGCATCTATGGTAACTTATGAGTTTCCGAAAAGAGAAAGTATGCCGCCGGTAACCTTAACCTGGTACGACGGTGGATTTATGCCTCCTAAACCTGAAGAAATGGAGCAGGATGAAGCGATGAACACCACAGGAGGCGTATTATATGTGGGAAGTAAAGGTAAACTCATGCACGAAACTTATGGGTCCAATCCCAGATTATTGCCAAAAAGTAAAATGGAAAGTTACAACCAACCAAAACCTTCTATCCCCAGAATTGAGGTAACCCATGAAATGAATTGGGTGGAAGCCTGTAAAGGCAACGGTGAGGCTACCAGTCCGTTTAGTTATGCGGCTCCATTAACTGAAAAAATGCTGTTGGGCGTTATCGCGTTAAGAAAACCAGGACAACGGCTGATGTACGATGGTAACAAAATGGAGTTTACCAATATGCCGGAGGTAAACCAATATCTGACCCGTGAATACCGTGATAATTGGAATCTTTAGGATATTAATAAAGAATGAGTAAAATGCTCATCCTCAAATTTGGGGTTGGGCATTTTTTTTAACCTTTCAGGCTAATTTTTTCTTACTGAAAACGCCAAGAAAGGGTTTCCATTCCTCCCGGATATTTCCGGAAAAATCGCAGAGGAACATGAGGTAGGTAGGTTTAAAGGGAGAGTATTTTAGGTGCATATTGGCCTGTTCCGGGGTACGGTCGCCCTTTTTCGCGTTACAATGCCGGCAGGCAGTTACCAAATTTAACCAGGATGATTTTCCTCCTTTTGAGCGTGGTATTACGTGGTCGAGGGTCAGATTTTTCATGGTACCACAATACTGGCAGGCTAACCCATCGCGTTTAAACACATTTTGCCGGGTTAGTACTACCCCTTTGTAGGGTAAATGAATGTAACGGGATAGTCGGATTACCGCGGGCATGGGAAATGTCCGGGTAACAGTTCTGATTACTTCAGTGCTGGTATCAGTAATAAGTTCGGCTTTGTTTAAAAATACCAGAATGATGGCTCTTTCCATAGAGCAAACTGATAAAGGACTGTAATCTTGATTTAAAAGCAAAACACTTTTTTTCATTAAGTTTATCTTTCAAAAAACCTAATTCATTAAGAAAAAGGTAAAGTTTACCAATTATTATCAGACCTGTTTCGCAAGTCTGAACATGACCAATCAATATTAAATATAGTATTTTTGAAAGGAAACCTCCTTAAATTTCTGATATTATTAACAAAAAATCATGAATTTAATTCGCTTTTACCTGCTAATATTTAACCCTGTCCATTTCTCTTTTCATGTCTTTCTGCTTAATATCCTGGCGTTTGTCAAACAATTTTTTACCCTTTGCCAGGGCAATATTAAGTTTTGCCAGGCCCCGATCGTTAATAAACAATCGGGTGGGTACTATGGTAAGTCCTTTCTCCGTCATTTTGCTGCTGAGCCGCCCTAATTCTTTTTTACTCATAAGCAGTTTCCGGATCCGATCGGGTTCATGGTTATAATGAGAACCTTCGGAATATGGGGCGATGTGCATTTGTTTTACAAATAATTCGCCCTCCTGAAACACACAGAAAGCCTCCTGCATGTTTACCCGACTCTCTCGTATCGATTTAATTTCTGTTCCGGTAAGTACCAGGCCTGCCGTAAAGGTATCGAGAAACTGATATTCAAACTTGGCTTTCCGGTTCTGTATATTGATCTTATTTGAAAATTTATTTCCTTCTTTATTAGCCATATTAAAGTAACTATTTTGGTGTAATTATGTTGCTTCAGGAAAAATACCATTAAATTCATTCGGAAAAGAATGTCTGGTTTATTTTTTGGTATGAAACCCTTACTAATTTATTGAAATAGCACATTTTATTTTTCAACGCATGTTGCCCAGTTTTTTGTACGATTTTCAATATTAAATATTGGTATTTTTAAATAAAAAAATTCGCATATGGATTTTAATGAAAATGGCTGGTTGAAGAAATATTTAAATATTAGAAACAATCAAATTCTTCAGCGTGAGTACCAGAGAATTTCAGCGCAGGCTATTTCAGAAAAAGGCATTGAACAGGTAATGTACCAGTTTGTAAAGCCTACCGGCTTAATGTACGGACATCCTGTAGAAGTTCCCTTCAAATACAAATCGCTATCAAGGATTTTGAAAGTTGATAACCTGAATAATGCCGATAAGGTAAAAATTGTGCTGGTAGAATGTTTTCTGAACAGTGCCCTGGCCTCGCCCCGGTATAAAGGTATTCACAATGAGATTGATCTGGCAGACGCTATTTTGGAGGCTACTATTAATATTGGCAAATTTTACAAATTTTTATATCCTAAAACCAATACCAAGAAAGGAAGTATTTTTCGTACCGAAAGGGGTGGGCTTGACCTGACTGAATTTATTATATCTGAAAAAATAAGTAAAGATATTGGTGTGGGTACTAATTTCTGGAATAATGTTTTTCAAAGCAGCCTGATGTTTATCGATGTAATATATTTTGGTGCCTGGCTGCATTTAGACAAATCAAAACAGGATGCCGCCGCCATCAGAAATGAACGTGATACATTAAGACTGGCCATGTTAAAGGTAATTGCCGCTACTTCTTATGCCGACCAGGTAGTTGACCTGCAGGAAAAAAAGCTGTTTGCCTATTTTCTTGAATCAGTTGAATTACCGGAAGGCCTGGAAGCGGAAGCGTTGCGGATTCTGGAACATGGGTTACAATTAAAAGACTTGTCCTTTTCTGAAGTTACCTCTCATTTTCTGAAAAGATATTTGCTTGAACTGGCAATTTTAACCACCTGCATCGATGATGAAATTTCACCCAATGAAATTTCCTTCCTGAAAGCGCTGAGTCATAAACTAGGCATTAGTAAAAACGAACTGGAAGAAAGCACTCTCAGTGTAGAAAGTTTTATGGTAGAACATTGGCATAAAGTATATTATGTACAGCGAAATCATAATTACCAAAGCCTGAGCGACCATCTTATTATTCTGTTACAAAAGGCAGTTAAGCAGAATGAAAAGTTTTTGTTACACCATATTAAAGATAACAGTGAACTGGCAGCTTTGCTTGTCAACATGAAAAATGACTCCTTATCTACTGAAAAGAAAAAACTATTAAGAAAATTGCTACTGGAAGTTTTACAGTTGGCCCCAGTTTTTCAGACTACCATATTACCCAAAACTTTTTTATCACTTTCAGTGATCAGCCAGATTGTTCCGGACAGTTTTATGCTGGTAGGCCAGAATGTAAAATAATTCAGGATTCTCTGAAAGGCATTCTGGGTTGGGGGCTTACCGCCAAGGTAGCCCTTTTGCCCATTATATACTGGAAAAAACCGGCCGCGGCAATCATGGCTGCATTGTCGGTGCAATAGGCAAGTTTAGGAATATATAAATTCCATCCATAATTGCTTGCGTTAGTTTGCAGAACTTTACGCAAACCTGAATTGGCCGAAACGCCACCAGCTATCGCCACTTCTGTAATATTGGTTTGGTCGATGGCTTGTTCCAGCTTGCCAACCAGCATATTCACCAGGGTATGCTGGATACTGGCACAAATATCGGGGAGATGGTCTTTCGCGAAATCAGGATTTTTCTGCTCATTATTTTTCAGAAAATTCATAAAAGCCGTTTTAATACCGCTGAATGAATAATCCAGGCCCGGGATGTTGGTTTCAGGAAAAGCAAAAGCAGCAGCATTCCCCAATTGTGCCATTTGGTCGATGAGTGGCCCACCCGGATAAGGCAATCCAAGCAGTTTAGCGGCTTTATCAAACGCTTCTCCGGCAGCATCGTCCAGGGTTTGTCCAATTACTTCCATCTCCAGATAATCGCGCACTATTACAATTTGGGTATGGCCACCACTTACCGTGAGGCAAAGAAATGGAAATTTAGGATAAGGGGGTTCTATAAAATGAGCCAGAATATGCGCTTTCATATGATGAACTCCCACAAGCGGAATATCCAGTGCGAAAGCCAACGATTTAGCAAAACTGGAACCAACCAGCAATGAACCCAGCAAGCCTGGTCCTTGTGTAAAAGCTATAGCATTAAGCATACTTTTTGTAACATTAGCTACCTGTAAGGCTTCCTTGACCACAGGCACTATATATTGCTGATGGGCACGGGAAGCCAGTTCCGGAACCACACCACCATATTTCTGATGGACCGATTGGGTGGCAATTACATTGCTGAGCAGGTCAAAAGTTTTTTCATTGCTGTTGGAAGACCTGATCACCGCTGCCGCCGTTTCGTCACACGACGATTCTATGGCCAATAGGGTAACTGGTTTTAAGGAGGAACTATTATTTGGTAAATCCATGTTAATTACAATACTGATAACGTTTTACAAATTTATCCTGATCATTTACTTACTTTGCGCACAATTATTATCAATTATCCGTTAGAAGATTGTTATCCGACTAATGGTAAGCTTTTGCAAAGCTAAAGTGTTCTCAACAAGAAAAAAATTATGGTTTGAGCGGTAAAAAAGATATAGGGAGCGTGATCAGGAACACAATTGTAAAGTCCATACTATGGGTGGTGATTACTGTGTTTGTTGCTTTCGTGGCTTTGTTTGCCATTATTCAGATACCTTACCTGCAAACGCGTATTACTCAAAAACTTACGGAAATTATATCTGAGAAAACTGGTTTTAGTGCCTCGGTAAACCATGTCAATATCAAATGGTTTGATGTGGTGGTACTGGATAGTATCGCGATCCGGGATAAAAATGACCGTGATATGATCGCTATCAAAACCCTAACGGTTGACTTTGATCTTCAGAACTTGGTTAATGGTGAGGCTATTTATCTGGACGAAGCTGTGGTGGATGGTGGCCGGGTAAACCTGGTAAAAGATACTACCCTTAACCTGCTGAATATCGATGAATTTATTCGGGCCATTAATAATCTGATTAAAAAAGACAGCACCCAAAAATCTAAAGCAGGTAAACCTTTTAGAATTGGCGATGTCCTAATCAGAAATACGGCTTTTAGCTTGGATGATCCGGGAAAGGACTCAATTTCAGATCGTTTCGATCATAACCATTTTCAGCTGTTAGATGTCAATGCCGATATCCGGGAACTTACTGTAACAGCCGACTCTTTTGGGATTTCTTTGGAGAAACTAAGCTGCCTGGAACCCGCGACTCAGTTTCGGGTACATAACATGGCTACCGATTATGGGTTTACCAGCAATCGGATGACTTTTAAAAATCTATTGTTTCAGGCAGGTGACAGCGAGATTCGTGATTCTTTAATTTTCAAATATAACTCTAAGGCTAATCTTGGTTATTTTATCGACAGTGTACAAATTGTTTCCCATATTGATCATGCCCGAATTGCCTCCAGTGACCTGGGTGTATTTGCTCCCTATTTTCAGGGAATTGAAGATACCTATACCTTAACCGGAAACTTTGATGGTCGGGTAAGAAGATTTGGCGTTAAAAATTTAGTGTTTGGATTTGGCAATCGGAGCCTGTTAACAGGAAATGTGAATTTTGACGGTTTACCCGATTTCCGGTCTACTTTTATTGACGTAAAATTTAAACAGTCAAAAGTTAATACCACTGACCTGCAGCCTTACCTGGAAAATAAAAATTTACTGACAGTAAAAAAATTTGGTGAAATCCAGTTTAACGCGCAATTTCTGGGGTTTTTCAACGATTTTGTGGCCGATGGCAATTTTAGCACCGATTTGGGTAAAATCCAGTCCGACATTAACCTTAAAATTGAGGAACCTTCCCGTTATTCAGGTAACCTGGCCATGTATGATTTTGACCTGGGTAAGCTCACCGATGCTCAGGATCTGATACAAAAAATAGATTTCGATGGCAGCATCGATGGTTCAGGTTTTACCGTAGATAATGCCATTGTTGATCTGAAAGCAAAATTTAATTACCTGGACTTTAAGCAGTATCGGTACCGGAACATTAATACTGACGCGCAATTGGCAAAATCTTATTTTCAGGGAACTTTAAGTATCAACGATCCAAATCTGAAATTTCGGGCCAATGGAACGGTAGATCTTCGAAATGGTAAAGAAGAAGTGGAACTGGAAGCAGCACTGGACACCGCTTTTTTGAAACCCATTCATCTTACCCAGGAAGAAACGTTTGTCAGCACCTATGTAAAAGCTAATACCGCAGGGTTGGCACTGGATAGCATTACCGGCGAAGCCCAGTTTAAAGATATTTCCATTTATTATAAAGACCGCTCCCTTACCATTGATTCCTTACAGTTTTTTTCGGAAAGAGTAAAGAATAACCGGCTGGTTTCACTCAAATCAGACCGATTCAATGTAATGCTACAGGGAGATTACCAGTTTACATCATTGTATCAGGACGTAAAGCAGTTATTTGAAGAATATAAACTTATTTTCCTCAACGATGAGGAAGCTTTACATAACTACTTTGTCGCCAAAAAATTGTCTCGAAGCAAAGGTGAAAAAGACCAGGTAGCCAACAAATATAATCTGGATTATGATATCACGCTTTTCGATGCCAATCCTTTACTAAACATTTTTGCCCCTGATATTTCAGTATCGAGAAATGCCAGGCTACGAGGGAATTTTACCAAAGGCTATACTTCAATTTTCTCGTTTAGCGCCAACATTGATACCCTGGCCTATAAGCATGCTTATTTTATGAATAACACGATTGACGTATCAAGTTCTAAAATTGCTGATAGTACCAATGTGCTGGCCATGGCGTATCTGTATTCTGAAAAACAGGACTTTAAAGATGCTTATGACGACTCAAAATTAAAAATGGAAAATTTGAAATTTGAAGCGGTATGGGATAATGGGAACATCGAATTTCAGCAAAATATAAGGCAGGCCGAAACCGATAATTATGCAAATATAGCCGGCGAAGTCGAGTTTCTTAAAGACAGTACAGAAATACGGTTTAAGCCTTCAGATTTTATGGCAGTAGGGAAACACTGGCAATTTTCAAAAGAAAATAAAATCGTGTTTGCCAACAATGAATTGTATTTTGATGATTTTGTGCTTTACAACGAACAGGATAATACCGAACGACAGGAAATTTCCGCGTTAGGAAAACTTGGAAATAATCCTGAAGATAAACTAACCATTAAAATTGATCAGTTTCAGGTTGATAACATCAACCCGCTGGTAGCAGAAAAGGGCCGCGAGTATTTTGGTGAGATCAATGGTTTTTTCGAAATCAGTAAACCCTTAATGACCCCTGATTCGGCAGACAACAGGTTGATCCTGACCAGCAATCTTTCCATTGCCGGATTTGCCATTAACGATTTCAACGTAGGCAATATGTATGGCCTGGCCGACTGGAACAATGACAAAAACGAGTTGAGTATGAATTTCAACGTTGTTCGGGACGATTTCCGGATCATTTCGGTATATGGCGCTTACAGGCCGCGGGAAGAACAGGATCAACTTGATATGACGGCCACTTTTAATAATGCCAATATCAATGTGCTTGAACCTTATGTAAGTGATATTTTCTCGGAAGTGAGGGGAAAAGCAAATGGCAAGTTCACCGTTACCGGTACCCTCGATTATCCTATTTTGAAGGGGGATGGCTTAATAAAAGAAGGTCACCTGAAAGTCAATCTGTTAAATACCCAATACCGGTTTAATGGGAATATGTTTTTTGACCAGAATACCATTGGGGTGAACGATTTGGTATTAAAAGACGAAAGGGGAGAGGAAGCGGTATTCAATGGCGGGATTTTTCACGATGGGTTCCGGGATTTTATTATTGATTTGACGGGCGATTTTAAAAACGCGACGGTGCTTAATACCACTTCCGCTGATAATAACCTGTATTATGGCAAAGCCGTTGCTACCGGTTCGGTAAACTTTTTAGGTGCTTTCAATCATTTAAATATTACGGCAAAAGGGACTACCAATAAAGGGACCAGGCTTTTTATCCCGCTGGAAGGTGAATCCAACGTGGAACAATCCGATTTTATCCATTTTGTAAGCGCGGCTGAAGAAGAAAGGTTGCAGGCAGAAGCGGAAGCAAAAGTTAAACTTACAGGCATCAATCTGGATATGGAAATCGACATTACACCCGATGCGTATGGCGAGATAATTTTTGATATTAAAACCGGAGACATTATTCGCGGAAGGGGAACCGGACAATTAAAACTGAACGTGAATACCGATGGTGAATTCAGCATGTTTGGCGATTATCAGTTTACCGAAGGTGGGTATAACTTTACCTTATATAATATTGTAAACAAAGAATTCAGCATTCAGCCAGGTAGCAGTATTTCCTGGTATGGTGATCCTTACGGTGGTATTTTAAATATCAAAGCCCTGTACAAGCAAACCGCATCATTGGCACCATTGGTTTCCGATCCGGATGCCAGGCAAAGCGCGGAAATAAAAAGAAGGTATCCGGCCGAAGTAGTGCTGAATCTGAAAGATGAACTGATGTCGCCTACTATTAGTTTCGATATCAATATTCTGGATTACCCCGAAAATAATTTTGAACTGAACGTAGCCGTCGAGAATTTTGAAAGTACCATCGCCGCCGACGAGCAGGAACTGAACCGGCAGGTATTCAGCCTGATTATTTTGAGAAAATTCTCTGACAGGAATTCCTTTGATGGTTCCAATGCGGTGGGGAGCAGTGTGAGTGAGTTAATATCCAATCAGTTTAGTTACTGGCTAAGCCAGGTTGACGAAAACCTTGAGATTGATATTGATTTGGGTTCATTTGATAATGACGAGTTCAATACATTTCAGCTGCGGTTGTCGTATACTTTTCTGGATGGAAGATTACAAATAACCCGCGATGGTGGTTTTACCGATGTGAATAACCAAACCAATACGGCGAGTGTGATTGGCGATGTTACCGTAGAGTATTTGCTTACCCAGGATGGCAAGCTAAGGGTGAAATTATACAATCGGAATAATTTTAACAGCTTAAACGCGGCTATTTCCAATGCCACCAATACTACGCAAGGTATCAGTCTGGTGCATGTGGAAAGCTTTGATAAAATTAAAGAACTGTTTAGCAAAGCACGTGAGAAGGCATTACAGGATTCTAATCAGGAAGAGGAAGACGATGAGAATAAACCGATCGCCACCGATAAACCCGAATTGCTGATGGTTATTCCTGAAAATAAACCAGAAGAATAATGCCTTGGTTCATCGCACGCACAAACCAAGGCTAATATTTATCCGAAAGATTCATTATAGGCCAGAATTCCACCTTTCAGATTATATAAATTCGAAAATTTCCCTGTTTTTTCAAGTTGCTGTATGGCAGTGGCGCTTCTTTTCCCACTGCGGCAATGAACGATCACTTTTTTATCTTTAGCGATTTCTTCCTGATGGTCCAGAACTTCTCCGAGTGGAATGAGGGCGCCTCCCAAATTATCTGTTTCATATTCGTCAGGTTCCCGAACATCAATTAATTGGAAATCTTCATGACGGTCTTTCATGTTTTTTAATTCCTGTACTGTGATCTCTTTCATGTTTCTTCTAATTTTATGTCATAAGAAATAATTAGTCTTTACTTTTACAAAAGTAAAATATTTTGAGTTCAGAGAAATACAAGCACGTTATTTATTAAAAGAATGAAAATTGTAATGAAGCGCCTGAATCAGGCTTTCCATATAGAAGGAGTAAATGAAACGGGTCAGCATGTACATTTAGATGCCTCACCGGCTGTTGGGGGTGAGAATATGGGGATGCGGCCCATGGAATTGTTACTGGCAGCCGCGGGAAGTTGCAGCGGTATTGATATTATCAATATATTAAAAAAACAGCGGCAGCCGCTCGAACAATTCAAAATAGAGGTGGAAGGGGAAAGGCAAAAGGATGTAATTCCTTCATTATTTGAAAAAATTCATATTCATTATACCTTTACGGGCAATCTGGATGAAAAAAAAGTGGAGCGAGCCATTGCCCTTTCATTGGGAGAGTATTGTTCGGTTACCAAAATGTTGGAAAAAACCGCAACCATTACTTCCAGTTTTAAAATTTTGAGCAAAACTGAATCCGTTTGAAAATGAAACTTTCGTATTACAGATTATAAAGTGGGATTAGAATTGTAAAGTTAAAGAAAAGGAATGCCATCAAGTAAAAATTTTGAGACCAACGCCGTTCGTACGCAAACAGAGAGAAGTCAGCACCGTGAACACAGTGTGCCCATATATGCTACTTCCAGCTTTGTTTTTGATGATGCCGACCAGGCCAAAAGTTTATTCGCTGACGAGGAAGAAGGGAATATTTACACCCGTTTTTCAAACCCGAACAATAATGAGTTTATAGAAAAACTTTGTTTGCTGGAAGGTACGGAAGATGGCGTTGCTACGGCATCGGGCATGGCGGCTATGTTTATAAGTATGGCCGCTTTTTTAAACAGTGGCGATCATATTCTGGCTTCGCGGTCATTATTTGGTTCAACGCACCAGATTCTAACCAAAATACTGCCCCGGTGGAATATTTCTCATTCGTACGTCGATATCCATCGGCCGGAAACCTGGGAAGAAAATATCAGGCCCAACACCAAAATGCTGTTCGTGGAAACCCCTTCTAACCCGGGACTGGACCTGATTGATTTGGAGCAGTTGAGCAAGATTGCCAAAAAGCATAACCTGTTATTAAACGTTGATAACTGTTTCGCGACCCCGTATTTACAAAATCCCGCACAATTGGGCGCTGATCTGGTTACACATTCAGCCACCAAATTTATCGATGGCCAGGGCAGAACAATCGCGGGGGCAGTGTTGGGTAGAAATGACCTGATAAAAGAATTACGTTTTTTTGCCCGCCATACCGGCCCGGCATTATCTCCTTTTAATGGCTGGATATTGTCAAAAAGCCTTGAAACACTTGCGGTTCGTATGGAGCGGCATTGCAAAAACGCGTTAACACTTGCCCGTATATTAGAAGAACATGAGGAAATTGTTCAGGTTAAATATCCATTCTTACCATCACACCCTCAGCACACCCTAGCGTTAAAGCAAATGAAGCTTGGCGGTGGTTTACTGACTTTCGAGCTGAAAGGGGGCATCGAACGCGGTAAACATTTCCTAAATAGTCTGGAAATGTTATCTCATACCGCCAATCTGGGAGATACCCGTTCCATCGCTACCCATCCGGCTTCTACCACGCATTCCAAGCTAACTGATGAGGAAAGGCTGGCTGTCGGCATTACACCTGGTTTGATTAGGGTTTCTGTAGGTTTGGAACACATAGATGACATAGTCGCTGATATAGAGCAGGCTATCGTGAAGACCAAAGTACCAGAAAAAGTGAAGTAAATCTTAGCTTTAATTAAAAAAGCTCTTCTTCCCTTTCAAGCATCAGTATGGAGGACTGAGGTACTATATAATATTTTTCATTGGCGTACATTACTTCCACAGCGCCATTCTGTAAAAACATCGCCAAATCACCTTCTTTGGCCTGCAATGGTATGTATTTTACTGGTTCCTCTTTTTCTTTCCAGGGTTCATTGTCTTCATTTGGATTGGGAATGGGATAGCCAGGACCTATTTTTACCACATAACCTGTTTGTACTTTTTCTTTTTCCTGCACCCCAGGAGGTAAAAATAAACCACTCTTGGTCTGGTCAGAACTTTTTTTGGGCCTAACCAGAATTCTGTCACCTACTATAATTAATTTTTTTAATTTACTGTCAGGAGTTACTTCCATTTTCTATTCAATTTCTTTTTACAAAAGTATTCAATTTTTAAGCTTTATTAAAGAACGATCATTATCATTATAAATGATAGTGATAACAAAAACCAATCTAAAACGCGAAACATACAAAGTTGTAATTAACTTTACATCGGTTCAATTTTTTTGATAAAAGCTTTTGTAAATACTAGTCAGAAATCTTTATTTAATTTGACAACCTTTATATTCTTTCTTCCTTTCCTGTTATTGTTCACTGTATTGGCTGTATACGCGGAAAGGAAAATCGCGGCATTTATTCAGGACCGGCTGGGTCCGATGGAGGTTGGATACTATGGCATACTTCAAACCGTAGCGGATTTGCTAAAATTGCTGCAAAAGGAAGATATTGTGCCTAAAGCTGCTGACAGGCTTATGTTCAAGGCGGCACCCCTCATTATTTTTGTGGCTATTTTCGCTGGTTTTGCTGTAATTCCGCTTACTTCCGGTTATTCAGGGGCAGGCGTTAGTGTAGGTGTTTTTTACCTGTTGGCCATAGTTTCTTTCGATGTAATCGGTATTCTGATTGCCGGTTGGGGGTCTAACAACAAATTTGCCCTTTTTGGTGCCTTGCGTTCCGTAGCTCAGATTATTTCATATGAAATTCCGCTCACCTTAACAGTTTTGTGTGTAGTCATTATCTCCCAAACGATGAATTTGCAGGAAATATCCTTTCAGCAGGGCATCTGGATCAATGAATTTTATGAAGCTGAGAGCATACAAAAAAATTATTTATTTGGTTTAAAAAGTTTAGGTATAGAAACTACCCACCTTGGCGGTATATTAACCTGGAATATTTTTAGAATACCATTCTTTTTTCTTGTGTTTATTATTTTTTTTATTTCATCCCTGGCAGAATGCAACCGGGCTCCCTTCGACTTACCGGAGGCGGAATCAGAACTGATTGGGGGTTACCATACTGAATATTCCGGTTTTCGCTGGTCTATGCTTATGCTTTCTGAATATGCCATGATGCTGCTGGTTAGTTTTCTGGCAGTTATTCTGTTTTTAGGAAGTTGGAATACACCTTTTATCAACCTGGGTGCGGTAAAACTGGCAACCTGGACCAGCGGAAGTCCCGGATCAATCGCGGGGCATATATGGGGCGCTTTCTGGCTCATCAGTAAAACCATGCTGATCGTTTTTTTGCAGATGTGGGTACGGTGGACCTTTCCTAGACTAAGGGTTGACCAACTCATGGCACTTTGCTGGAAATATTTAACGCCAGCGGCACTGTTGCTAACTTTTCTTTCTGGAGTTTGGCGATTACTTATGGTTTAATTAAAAATCACTTTCATTATTTTCGGCTTTTTCTTATCAGGATTGTAACTTCAAACTGAATAAGCAAAAACTTAACCGCGGGCTAGCTATGAAAACTAAATTTCCCCCTAAAAAAGATTGGAAGGTAGGTGGGATATTTATTTTAGTACTAGTTATAATTGGAATCCCGGTGCTACTGACAGATGATTTGCCCACCTGGTTGTATATAATTGAATTTGTTCCGGTGGTGTTTATCGGTTGGCTTTGGTTTGGTACCGCCTATAGCATTACTGATCAAACCATAAATTACCGAAGTGGACCTTTCAGGGGGAGCATACCCATATCAAAAATTAAAAGTATAAAAAAGAATGAGTTTTCCTGGATCGGTTTGCGGCCGAGTCTTTCCTTCGATAGCCTGAAAGTTAAGTATGGTAAGTACCATGAAATTTACTTAGCTCCCGCGAACGAAAGCAAATTTCTGGAAATAATACAGCAGTATAATCCGGACGTAATTATTAGGTAGAGAAATAATTTTAGAATACCTAAAGTATACTTTATCGCATCTTCATTTCTTCCTCATTGTAGATCATAAAATCCAGATTTTTCTGAATAATCATCTCCTGGGTATCCAAATCAAAACATAAAAGGCTTCCAAAATCTTTTTCACCGTTGTAGAATACACAACCATTGTCCAAAGGAATTACATCGCTATCGCATTCAATTTCATCTACAATTACATTCAAAGGTAACGGAGTGTGGCCATGAATGATTTTTTTTCCATTTAGAAAATTTTCGTCAATCTCATAATCCCTTATCCACAGCATGGATTCAAAGTCTTTGAAAGGCTCGTTGGATTTGAAATTAAACCCGGCATGAACTATGTAGCACTTGTCAAGTTCAAAGTAATAAACAGTTTTCTCTATAAAATTTAGGTATTTCGGTTTTATTTTTCCGTTATCACCCAGTAGCGAATTGGTATTGTTCCGATCCAGATAATATTTAAGTTCAAGAGAGGAACTGAAATGGGCGTGTTCGAGTAACATTTGTTCGTGATTACCCCGTAAAGGAAAAATATTATAGCCTTCATCAATTAACTCTATGATAATATCTAAAACCGCCGCGCTATCTGGTCCTCGGTCTATATAATCGCCCAGGAAGAAAAGTTGATCTTTCCGGGTAAGTCGCAGGTGATTGAGTAAGCCAATAAAAGTATTAATACAGCCATGGATGTCAGGAATTATCAACCTTCTGCCTTTATTGCCTTGTTTGTGGATATAGTAATAATCAAACGCGAAATTTTTATTCTTTCCTAGTAAAAGTTTATAGAGCCAATTTCTCAAAACAAAAATAGATTTAGGAAGTTGCTGAAAAAGATTAAACTAAAATTTATTAATTTCCGAATGGAATAAGTACCAGTTAAAAAGTGTTAAAGAACCGTTTTGATTTTTTTATGTTTTAAACCTAAGCGAAAATAATAAATTGTTAAAAATTATTACCTTTCTATACTAGAATAAATAACCTCAAACTCACTAGTTTTATACAATTTTATTAAATTCTCAGATTTTATTAAAATGGCATATTTGACCATCGGTAAAAGACTTACTGATATTTTTTTGTCGCTTATTCTACTTTTTATACTGGTACCGGTAATCCTACTGGTTTGTTTGAGCCTTTTATTGTTAACAGGAAAATGGCCTGTTTTCGTTCAGAAAAGACCAGGAAAAAATTTAAGAATTTTCAGGCTCTACAAAATAAGAACCATGTATGACCAAACAAATCCTGTGCTATCTAATTTCTGTTTTTTTCTGCGCAGGCATTCCATTGATGAGTTGCCCCAGCTTATTAATATTTTGAGAGGTGATATGGCACTGGTAGGACCGAGGCCACTATTAGAGGAATATTTACCCCTATATAATAATTTTCAAAGAAAACGGCACCAGGTTAGACCGGGTATTACAGGGCTGGCCCAAATACAAGGCCGGAACGCGATTTCCTGGGAAAAAAAATTTGATCTGGATGTCTGGTATACCCAACATATCAGCTTTTCACTGGATCGCAAAATTTTGCTTAAAAGTCTCCGGGCAGTCTGGTCGCCTATTAATGTAAGGGAACAGGGCCTGCATGACCATGAAAAGTTCAGGGGTAATCCGCCACTTTTAAATGTTCAGCTATGATTATTTTTGGTGCGGGCGGTCATGGTAAGGTAATTATCGATTGTCTGGAAAGCCTGACTGCCGAAAGTTCCGCAACCCAAATTGAGGCTGTAATAGATGAGAAATTTTCCAAAAAGCAGATTTATCAGTATCCAGTTTATCACAACTATTCTCCTGATTTCCTGCCGCATTCACAAGTGATTATTGCCATTGGTGACAATACGGTGAGGAAAAATATTGCCATAAAAATAGCCCATCAATCTGGAAATATAATCCATCCTTCGGCACTTGTAAGCCCAAAATGTAATATAGGGGAAGGCACTGTGATATTGCATAAGGCCATTGTACAGGCAGATGTGAACCTGGGAAAGCATGTAATTGTGAATACCCTGGCTTTGGTTGAGCACGATTGTTTCGTGGAAGATTATGCTCATATTGGCCCTCGCGCCACATTATGCGGCAATGTTCAGGTAGGAGAGGGAACTTTGGTAGGAGCAGGTGCCATTGTTTTACCGGGCATAAAGATAGGTAAATGGGCTATAATAGGTGCAGGGGCTATTGTTTCCAAAGATGTTAAGAATTTTAAAACCATAATAGGCCAACCTACCGTTTTTCAAAACCATCCTCAGGAACCGGATACAGTTAACAAAATATACATATCTCCACCTCATTTGGGTAACCAGGAGATCCAAAAGGTTTTTAATGTGTTCACCAGCAACTGGATAGCGCCAGCCGGTAAAGCCCTTTCCGAATTTGAAGAAAAGGTATGCCAGGCCACGGGGGCCAGATATGCCTTAGCCGTCAGTTCCGGAACGGCAGCCATTCATTTGGCATTGCAGGTGCTGGGTGTGGGAAGTTATGATGAGGTCATTTGTCCTACCTTTACGTTTGCCGCAACAGTTAATCCAATTTTATACCAGGGTGCTACCCCGGTTTTTTTAGATTGTGAAGCGGAAACCTGGAATATCAATCCTCATCAGCTTGAACGCGCGATTCTTTCAGGTATCAACAGGAAGAAGAAACCCAAAGTTATAATTGTCGCGCATTGTTATGGCATGCCTGCCAGGATGCAGGAAATTATGGCGATTGCCAGCCAATATCAGATTCCGGTAATAGAAGATGCCGCGGCAGCTTTGGGTAGTACTTATAATGGCAAACACATCGGTACTTTTGGGCAAATGGGAATTTATTCATTTAATGGTAACAAAATAATTACCACCGGGGGTGGGGGCGTGCTGGTCTCTGATAAAGCTGAATTTATTGAAAAAGCCAGGTTTCTGGCTTCTCAGGCATATACCAGATCGAATTATCCTTACTACCATTGGGATGAAATTGGATATAATTACCGAATGAGTAATTTGCTGGCGGCAGTGGGAGTCGGGCAATTGGAATTATTGGAAGAAAGAATAGGAGCACGGCGGGGAATTTTTGATTTCTACCGGCAGAATCTGTCTGATAAATCGAATGAAAATCTGAGTTTTCAAACAGAACCGGATAACCACTATTCCAATCGCTGGTTAACCTGCCTGTTATTGGATCGATCTGAACCGGAGCATCTGATTTCAACTACAAAGATACGGGAAGCACTACATTGCGAAGGTATTGAAAGTAGGTTTTTATGGCAGCCATTGCATTTGCAGCCGATATACCAGAAATATCTTTATTTCGGAGAACAAACTGCCGAGAAATTATTTAAAAAAGGTTTGGCCCTGCCATCAGGATCAAACCTTCATGAAATTCAGCTCAGGAAAATAGCGAATATTATTCTGAAAGCGATTGATTATTTATAAGTACTGATAATTTTCAACTCCTTTACCAGTTGTTGATTTTCAATAGGCAACAAGGGCAATGCCTCTCTCTGGTTTCGGTTAATCATATAAAACTGATCATTGTACGATAGGAACAGGCGGGTACCATCCGCATTATTAAGCGCCAGAATTTCGTACGGTATACCCTTAAAATCACCATACAGGAACAATTTATTATCGTAATATTGGTAATGGAAATCATATCTGTCGTCCAGAATGTTTTGAATCTCAACTTTTTCCGTTGAACTCCGGTTGACTTCCGAAAGATCTTTTTTCGGCATATCGATGTCATCAAAATCACGGTTTTGAAAACTATCGTCGAATTCATTGATAACTTCTGGTTTTATAATGTCAGGTAGCACCGGCACCAATGATTTTTCCTTTATTTTGAGTGAAGGCGTATTTTCAGGCCTGGGATTTACCTTTGGCGTATTTTCAACAGCTTTTTCTGTCTTATCCGATAAAAGGGATTTCTCATCAGTTATTTGAGCAGGCTTCGGAACGGACAGAAATTCCTGCTGATTGATTGTATGCCGCGTATTGTCTAATTGGACAATGGGGTCAGTTTGTTCGTTAGATTCTCGGATCTCAGGTAAATGAAAATAGGCGATAAGGCCTAATGAAACCGTAGCCAATCCGCCAGCGAACCACTTCAAATTTGCCATAGAATACCAAAAAGGAGAAGTATCGATAGGAACCGCATCAAGCCTTGCTTTCAGTTCAGCTTTACGTACTTCAGCCAGGGAACTGACAATTTGCCGTTGGAGGTTAATTTCACCTTGCAACAAAGGGTCCTGCTGAATTTGCTGCTCAAAGGCAAGCCTCTCTTCCAGATTTAGCTTATTTTTAAGATAAGCATCCATATATTCAAAATTTGGGATTCTTCTGTTCATATTAATCCAGGAAATCGCTGGCTGAGTATTTCGCTTTAACTAAACTGTCTAACTTTTTTTTACATTTATATTTTCTGGTCTTGGTTGTGTCGGGGTTCGCAAACCCTAACTTGGTTGTAATATCCTGCATGGACATGTCATCAAAATAATAATAAGTTAACAATTTTCGGCAGGTTTCATCCAATTTTTTAATACAAGTATGTATAATTTTAGCACGTTCTTCCGTTTCACTGTCCATCCATTCAACACCATCTTTCTCTTCATTGGATAGTCTACTCTTTCTGTCCAGTTCTTTTCTCCATAAATTCTGGCAAACACTATACAAATAGGTACTGATTTTTGATGTTAGAATCAGTTTATTGCTTGTAACATTTTGCCAGAAAACAATTAGCGCATCCTGAAAAATATCTTTTGCTTCTTCTTCCGAACCATTATTTCTAATGATAAGATTGGTCATCATTTTATAGTACTTCTTGTATAAGTACTCGAGCGCCTCCTCATTTCCCCTGCATATTTTTTCCAGAACCTCCTTGTCTTTCATTTCAAAAAAGCTTTCGCTTTATTTTTAATACGATTCAGAGGCATTTGGTAACCCCTGTTGTAGTATTTAAATGTTTATAATTCCTTTTGTATGAGTAAAAAAAAGAATAATTTTTTTGCCCAGATAACTGTTATTCACCTTTAAAAATTTATCAGGTTATGACCCAATATATTAAAAATTGCCTTTTTTATAAAGGAATATTCAATTTACTGTGTGCAGCGTAATTTTTATAAAGATTAAAAAGCTTTAAAGTATTAAAGTATATTCTTATGGTTGACAATTCTCAAGTAAATCGGAGACCTTTTTTACCTCTATCAAACCATATTGGTTTCCCCAGCTATTGTAGATATAGGTAGCTATTTCGGCTATATCAATATTAGTAAGACTGCTATTGGCTGGCATCTTCATATTATAACCAATACCATTTACAATAATTTCTCCTTCTAATCCGGTTTTGATACTGCAGAGGGTACGGGGCAGGTTCTCCAGCATAAAATCAGATCCGGCCAAGGGCGGATACAGGCGGGCCAGGCCCTTTCCATCTTCCAAATGGCAATTGCCGCAATGTCGCGAATAAAGCTGCTGCCCTCCAACCAGATACTGTTGAAATTTTACATCATCACTGGCTGTGTTACCAGTAGAAGCTGATTGCTCCGCACCAGGATTACATCCGGAAATGAAAATTAAATACACAATTACCGAAAAAAAGAGTAGTATGTAATTAAACCTCGGCATGGTACTCTTTTAATAGTCTGCGCATGTCTTTCATCATTTTGTCAACTTCTTCAGGTTTCGTTCCATCGTACATGCCCCTGATCCGTTTATCTTCGTCAACCAGAATAAAAGCACCGCTGTGCAGGTAGCCACCTTGTTCATTGTCATCTTCCATGGCGGTTACCATATAACTTTTCTGACCAATGTCATAAATTTTATCTTTATCGCCGGTAATAAAATGCCATTTGTTGCTTTTTACGCCGAGTCGTTCGGCAAAATCATGCAGCAAAGCCACCGTATCGTACTCCGGATCAATAGAATGTGATAAAAAAGCCACATGGTCGTTGTTTTCAAATTCTTTGTACACACGCAGCATTTGTGCCTTCATCAGCGGGCAAATGGTAGGACAGGTGGTAAAGAAAAAATCAGCCACATAAATTTTACCTTTAAAAGTTTCAGGTGTAACCAAATTACTGTCCTGATCTATGAATTTATAATCACCTATCGTATGATAAACGGTGTCTACCTCAACCTGGTCATTCACTGTTTTTTCAACATAATCAACCCTGCCAAGAATGGGTAATTTAGCCTCGGAAGTTCTATTTCCATCCGACGAGCAGGCATTCAAAGTATACAATGCAAGTCCGATCTGGAGAAAGAATAAATACTGGCCGTTTATTCGTTTATTGTTCAAGAATTTCATTTCAATTATGTTTATTTCCTCTGTTTAAAATATACTGGTTTGCAATAGGTAAGGTTTAAAATTTTGCCATGGGTATCCTTTAAAAAAAATGTTATTACTTACATTTTCAGTCCGTTTTTTTATTTCTGATGTTTTTATATATTTTTATGGCAACCATTAGTACCGCGGTTAGAATGATTAGCCCGGCAATGCCCCACAAAAGCCCAAGGGTATTTTTAAGCACAGCCAGAAATACGATACTAAACAGAAATAGGGTAGCTATCTCATTCCAAACCCTGAGTTTTTGAGAAGTAAGCTTTACCTGATCTTTCTGCAAATTTCTGTAAATAACATGACACAGAAAGTGGTACAGGTACAGGCCGGCCACAAAACCCAATTTTAAGCCCAGCCAGCCCGGCAAATTTCCGTAATAATAAACTATGAAATAGGTGCCCATCCCCAGTGTAATGATGGCCGAGGGCCAGGTAATCCCATTCCATAGCAATCGGGACATGTGTTTGAATTGTTTGATTAAAATTGATCGCTCAGGTTCCGGTTTTTCATAGGCTTCGGTTTGGTAAATAAACAGCCTTACAATATAAAATAACCCTGCAAACCAGGTAACTACAAAAATTATATGTAAAGCTTTGATGTAGGTATAAGTCATGCGTATTCGGTGCTGGTCGGATTTCGGCAAATTAACCGAATAAATAGCTGAAACGGAACATTTAAAGCAAGGGAATTAAGCAGATTTTATTTTAATTTATGTTATTATGGTTAAGTATATTAAATTAGGGAATAAATCCTTCCATTCAGTTTACTCCTTCTTTTAGCATAGAAGCCAGTTAAATTGAATTTAATGTGGCAAGCCTGTGTTTTTCTATCAAGTTTGCGTTAATGTTTACAGATAACCATATGTATGATGAAATTAAAATTAATAAAATTAGCACTGTGCTTCGGGTTATTGCCCTGGTATATCCATACTTCAGCTCAGGAAATTTCTGATGATCTGAATAGCAAAATTCCTGATAATCCCACGTTAAAGATTGGTAAGCTGGATAATGGAATTACTTACTATATCCGTAAAAATACCAAACCGGAAAACCGGGTTGAACTGCGATTGGCGCTCAATGCAGGCTCTGTGCTGGAAAATGAGGATCAACTGGGTTTGGCCCATTTTACCGAACACATGGCCTTTAACGGTACCAAAAATTTTGAAAAAAATGAATTGGTTAATTATCTTCAATCTGTGGGTGTTAAATTTGGAGCGCACCTCAATGCCTATACTTCTTTTGATGAAACCGTTTATAAGTTGTTATTGCCTTCTGACGACAAAGAAATTCTTGAAAAAGGCATGCAAATTTTGGAAGACTGGGCGCATAATATTTCTTTTGAACCGGAAGAAATTGACAAGGAACGGGGCGTAGTAGTGGAAGAATGGCGCATCGGACAGGGGCCGGACCGACGCATGCTAGACAAATACCTTCCGGTAATTTATGAAGACTCGAAATACGCGGAACGATTACCCATTGGTACCAAAGAAAATCTGGAAAATTTTGAATACGAAACTCTTCGTGACTTCTATAAAACCTGGTACCGCCCCGATTTAATGGCCGTAGTGGCCGTAGGAGATATTGAGGTAGCTGACATGGAAGCTATGATTAAAGAAAAATTCGGTAGCGTTCCACCGGCTGAAAATCCAAAAGAAAGACCGGTGTTTGACGTGCCCGATCATGAAGAAACCAAAGTTTCTGTCGTAACCGATCCGGAAGCTACATTTTCCAGGGTCACCATTTATTATAAAGATGAACCTGAAGCACATACCACCCTGAACGATTACCGGACTTCCGTAATGGAAAGGCTTTTCACTGGCATGTTCAACAGACGTTTACAGGAATTGACCCAGGCTGCAGAGCCGCCTTTTATGTATGCGGGATCGTTTTATGGGGGCACCTGGGCCAGAACGAAAAATGCCTTTCAGGTAATGGCCGTGGTGCCTGAAAACGGAGTGGAGAAGGGATTAAAAACAGTTTTAGAGGAAAATGAGAAAATTAAAAGGTTTGGTTTTACCCAGGGCGAACTGGATCGTTATAAAAATCAACTTTTGAGTGTGTACGAAAAAGCATATAACGAAAGAGATAAATCAGAGTCGGGAAATTACGCGGATGAATATGTGAGAAACTTTTTAGAAAAAGAAGAAATCCCCGGAATCGCTTTCGAGTATAAATTCGTTGAAAAGTATTTACCTGGAATTAACCTGGAGGAAGTAAACGCGCTTACCAAAAGTCATATTAATAATAACAACCGGGTTGTAGTGGTTACCGCGCAGGAGAAAGAAGGGGTAAAAGTTCCCACTGAAGCGGAAGTAATAGAGGTAATGAAAAAGGTGGAAGATTCGGAAGTTGTGGCTTATGAAGATACGGAATTAGCTTCCACTTTGATGGAGCAACTGCCCCAGCCTGGCAAAGTAGTTTCGTCGGCAACCATCGATTCTATTGGTGTCACTACGCTTAAATTATCTAATGGGGTGAAAGTGGTTTTAAAACCTACTGATTTTAAGGCTGACGAAATCCTGATGACGGCTTCCAGCCCCGGTGGTTCTTCCATTTATAGCGACCAGGATTACCTGTCGGCAGCCAATGCTGATGGTATTGTGCAGCAGAGCGGTGTAAAAGACTTTTCCCTGACTGATTTACAAAAATTTTTGTCGGATAAAAATGCCAACGCAAGCCCTTATATCAGCACCTTAAAAGAAGGTTTATCAGGAAGTGCTACGCCAAAAGATCTGGAAACGATGCTGCAACTGACTTACCTGTATTTTACCAATCCCAGAAAAGACCAAACGGCATTTCAGTCTTTTATATCTAAAAATAAATCAATCTATAAAAATTTATTGTCCAATCCACAGTATTATTATTTTGACCAGCTTTCAAAAATTCTTGCTCAGAACAATCCGCGGGGTGGGGGCTATCCTACCGAAGACGATTGGAGCAAAGTAAATTTTGATAAAGCTTTCGAAGTTTACAACGACCGCTTCGCCGATGCCAGCGATTTTACCTTCTTTTTTGTAGGAAACTTTGAAGTAGCAACCATACAACCATTGCTGGAACAGTACCTGGGAAGTTTACCCTCTATTAGTCGGGAAGAATCTTGGCGGGATCTGGGTATCAGACCACCGGATGGGAAGGTAACCAAAGAGGTAATGAAAGGCAACGACCAAAAAAGCTTTGTGACACTGTCATTCAATGGTGATTTTAACTATAGTCAGCAGAATGCTTACTTTCTGAATTCACTGATCCAGGCACTTAATATTAAGCTGATTGAAAAAATCAGGGAGGAAAAAAGTGGTGTGTATGGTATTAGTGCTTCTGCCAATCCCAGCAAATATCCTTATGAGCATTATTCCATCACGGTGCAGTTTCCCTGCGCTCCAGAAAATGTAGATGAATTGGTGAAGGGTGTACTTGCTGAAATTAGTGAACTAAAAGCCAACGGGCCCACTGAGGCAGATATTAACAAGGTAAAAGAAACTCAGCGCAGGGAAATGGAAACCAACCTGAAAAGTAATAATTACTGGTTGTCGGCGCTTGAAAATTATTATTTTTATGATAATGATCCTGCCCAGATCGCGAATTACCAGAAAGCCATTGATAGCCTGGACAAAGAAAAATTGAAAGAAGTAGCCCAGCAGTACTTTGACCTGGATAATTATGTACAGGTAGTTTTATATCCGGAAGAGAAACCAGCGAATTCAGGTAAATAAAAACAAGAGAGAACCTGAATTATGAAGAATTTAATCATTCAATAGTTCTGATTATTTTTGTGATTACAAATAAAATTCGGGGTGTAGCGCAGCCCGGTTAGCGTGCGTCGTTCGGGACGACGAGGTCGAAGGTTCGAATCCTTTCACCCCGACTTAGTAAAGGACAAAACTTATCAAAACCCTCTAAATTATATGTTTAGGGGGTTTTTTCATTTTCGCGCCCTTCCATAATATTCAATCGGGCGCCGCGCGCTTTTCTCAATACTTTGATGCCTGTTGGATCTAGCCCTTCAAAATGGCTATTCTCTATGGCTTGAATCTTCTTTAAGAATTAAAAAATCTATAGGATTGACTCATGGTAAAATCGGATCGCCGAAGCGATGATAAAATAGACGCTATTAGAATCAGCGAATCGGGCGCCGACACGTATGCTTTTCGCTATGCTGATAAAGCTGTTGCCTGGGAACCTGAACGTGAAAAATTATCGCGTTTAAGGCAATTCGTGGCTCTTCGCGAAAGTGGGCCCCACCGGGACTTATCATTGCTAAAAGTATGTTGAAAGTTCCTCCTCAATCGCGCGGCGAACCGTAAAAGCCTATTGAAACCCTTGAAAAACAACTAAAGGAGGTAGAAAAGAAGATAAGAAGTTTGGGGAAGGAATCAGATTAATATCTTTGCTTCTTAATCATCCAGGGCTGTACCCAGGCCATTTCGTATTCACCTTCCTGAAATGGGTTTTTCTTAATTTTATCAGAAATGATTTTGGCCCGTACATACAACTCATCACCCTGTAGGTCATATGCAGCTTCCGTACCTTCCGCTTCTTTGAATACAGATCCAATTTGTGCGGGGCTGCTTTGCCTTGTTCCAATAAATTGAATTTTATAGTGAATCCCAGTTTCAGGATTGATTTTTATTTTTAGTTGCTGATCATCTTTTTGAATTTCCTGTATGGTGACGCCACTGGTGGCATAAAAATTCCCAGCCAACATGGCTTCGATCAATGCTTGCGGAGTGAGCGCCTGCGCCTGCACCATGACCCAACCCCGGCCTGGATTAGCGTTTTTTACCGTCATATCAAAATAATGATGGCTATCGTCGGTGGCCAGTCCGTAAATAGGAGGTTTTCCTTCATTCAAATAGGCTGTTAAAACCTGGTCCCAGATGGCATCGGTTCCGGCCCGGGTAGAATCTCCAAAATTATTTACCTGTGGATGACCATTGTATACCTCAAAAAACCGTTCACCATGCAGCGCCATCAGATCTTCGGCTGTGATAGCCCAACCAAAATTTGGATGATTGATATGAGGAAACATGGGCTCTCCTGTTTTTTCCCTTTGGTCCAAAACCAGGTCGATATTGTTTTGCATTACTTCTACCACGCTATTACCGTGTTGGGGTTCAACTAATTCCTGCACATTGGTGGCATTAATATGTATGGGTTTATCTTCAAACTGATCGGTAATTTCCTCAGAAGGAATAATCAGGAATTTTTCATTTTCCTCAAACTTATCCCGGTATTCGGCCAGAGTTTTTAGTCGAACCAACAATCCGGAAGTATCCTTTTTGGTTTCAATCCAGCTAGAATCGTATTGTTGCTGGTATCGCGCATAAGCCCTCCTGCCCCTGGCATTGTTTGTAACGTTCACCCATTTCTCGTCTTCCAGCAAAGTATTGTGGTCTGACAATACCGCGAAGTCGTATCCTTGCTGTTTGTACCAGCCCATAATCATTTCGGGGAAATCATCACCGTCACTCCAAAATGAATGCGCGTGCAGATTGCCTTTATACCAGCGGTTATTGGTTTCCTCCTTTGTTTTTTTCTCAGAACCACAGGCAGCAAGAAGGCAAATGCCAGTAAGGATCAGGTACAGATAATTAATTCGCATGTTTGTTTTTTAAATTAGGATTTTAGCTTCCGGGTAAATATTTACGGTCTATTTTTTTATAATACTCAAGAGATTGATCAGGTTTTTCCAATCCTTCGGGAATTGGCTTTTGGGAGTAAGTCTGGAAATATAATACACAGGCATTTCGCCATTCAACCGCGTCGCGGTACTGTATTTTCAGCAGCGCCTGTACCTGTTCGAATCTTTCCGTATCAATTTTACCTTCTAGGGAATTCCAGGTAGTTTGCATATCATGCACCATGGCAACGCCCTGGTAATATTTATCGCACAGATCGTTCCAAAGACTTTTTCCTGATTTCATTTGGTAATTCCAGGGCAGATGATGAAACCACAGCAATACCTCTTCCGGACAGGTTGTCGGATCCGCATACATTTTCTGCACCTCCGGATAATATTGAGCCAGTGCATTGCTTCCGGTTTTGGTCCGGTCAAAGCCGATGCCGGACGAATCTGCCCGGTGGTAATATATGGGTGTCCAGTCGGCACGACCTTTGTCAATCCAGGGGCCAGGGCCATAGTGGTGGTGCCAGGCCATGAGGTGATGTAAACCCAAGGGAGTCCGGTAGTTCACCCCGGCTTCTCTGGATTTTATCATGATTTTTTTAATGGGCTCAATAACCGCCTGCTGGTTAGAAAACGTCATTCGGATCCAGTCGTCTGCAATGGCTTCCGCGGTAAGTTCCGGATCCCAGGCCAAACGACCCAAGGCATACCAGTTGGCCTGCCCGAACGGGTGCCCGGTCCAGTTTCGGTCAGACCCGATGTTGGAAACACCGGCCATGCCGGTAAGGGAATACCCTTCCAAAGTGCCGTCAATAATTTTGGAAACATAGGAACCCTTTCCATGCGCGTAGGTGTCTGCCTGTAAGCATTCCTGGTATAAAGGGGCGAGATAAGTAAGGTGCAATCCCTGCCCAAAGTATTCCTGGGTTACCTGAAATTCCATCATCAGCGGGGTGTTGGGCATAGCCCCAAATAAGGGATGAAACGGTTCCCGGGGCTGAAAATCAATGGCCCCGTTTTTTACCTGAATCAGTACGTTATCACGAAATTTACCATCGAGCGGTTTGAATTCATTGAAGGCCTGCTTGGCCCGGTCATCCGGCACATTATTATCGTATACAAAAGCTCGCCACATGACCACTCCCTGATGCGGCGCTACCGCATCGGCCAGCAAGTTGGCTCCGTCAGCGTGGGAGCGGCCATAATTTTGCGGACCGGGTTGCCCTTCCGAGTTAGCTTTTACCAGAAATCCTCCCAGATCAGGTATAAGATTGTAAATTTCATCAGCTTTATTTTTCCACCAGGTTTTTACGCTGTCATCCAAAGGGTCCGCGGTATCCAGATTACCAATTTCAATGGGGGCACTGAAACGGGCTGTCAGATAGACCTGAATACCATAAGGGCGGAAAACATCTGCCAGTGCAGCCACTTTTTTCAGATATTCAGAGGTAAGTACCAAAGCATTGGCATTAACGTTAGTCAACACGGTACCATTAATGCCTACAGAAGCATTCGCTCTGGCATAATCCTTATACCGTTGGGAAGTATATTCAGGTAATTGATGCCATTGCCATAGCGAGGCACCGGCGTAGCCTCTTTCCACTGAACCATCCAGGTTATCCCAGTGATTTAATAACCGAAGCTGGGTTTTAGGAATTTGGGTTATAGCCAGTTGGCTGATATCCTGTTGGGTTTGTAGAAGTTTCAGCAACTGAAATATGCCATACAAAGCGCCTACATCAGTGTTGGCACCTATAATCAGACATTTTTTGTTGTCAATTTTTACCGATTGAATTAAAAACCCTTCTTTTCCTAAAGGTTCAAAGTTAGTATCAGGCAACCAGTTTTTTAACTGAGGAAGTATAGCAGGTGTGCCAACAATCAGGGTGGCTTCCTGTATGGCTTGAACAATGGGCGTTTTCAAACCTAATAAACCTTGCATACCCCTCATAAGTTCTTCATTTCCAGCCAGTATGGTAGCCGATCCTCCAGGATAATAGAGGTGTTGAATGGTCTGTTTGTATTGAGAAATTTTTTCCTGATTTTCTATTAAATCATACCGGAGCCATAATTTATAGCCATCGTCTGCCAGCAATGGTAAATTAACACATAACAGAAGCAGAAGTACGGAAACAACAGGTCTGACCATTTTTCATTTGGGTTACATATACTGGAGTTTGATAGTGAAGAAAGATAAAAATACGAAAACCTCCAAACCTAAAATAAAATGAAATAATAGATTATAGGTATCAGGCGGTCAGGTCGTTGTATTTGGCTTTCACAAACATATAAAGGCCGTAGCAAATCAATCCAATGGAAACCGTGGTGAGGAGAAAAGGGCCTAATGGGTTCATTTCTAAAAACTGGAAAGCACCGGAACTGCTGGCTCCCATGGCCGGATTAGCCTCTATAGCCGCCCTAAGGAAAAAGTAACCAATAAGACCAATCACAAATCCACGGGCCATGTAACCCACAAAGCCAGCGTTTCTTACGGTTTCTCTTACCATTTTGCTAAATTCATACCGCTTCATTTCATTGATGTAATTTCCTGAAAATGCCCGGTGGAATTGCCATAGCGCTTTTCCGAAAAAGCCCAAAGATCCCAGACCAATCAGCCATTTTCCCCAGGAATAAGCCAGCACCTGATTGATAAGTTGCTGATTTCCATTTTGGGCAAATCCAAACTGGCCGGTAAAAGTGAGTTTAAAAATAGTATAAGCAATCACGGCATAAGTTAATCCGCTAAGCAGATAGTTGATTTTATTCCAGGTACTACTGGCCGTTAAACCCAAATATTCGGTTCTGCGAAAGGTCTGATAAACCCGCCAGAAAACATGACCAATTAAGCCCAGTCCCATCAAAAACAGAATCAATTTCCCAAGGGGTTGTCGCGCGATATACTCCAGGGTGAGTTCCTCTCCGGCTTTATCTCCTATAATGTTAAATACCGCCAGTATGGTTAAAATTCCGGCCAGACAATATACAACACCCTTGGCGCCAATTCCTATCCTGGCGAATTTTTCAGTTCTTTTGGTTTGGTTAACCGTAGTACTATCCATAAAAAAATTTAAAAGATTTTTAATATTTGGTTTTCATCAGAAAAAATTCTAAACAATTAATTTTCCCGCCAAAGATTGATAAATAGCTTTTCCCAATGCAATTTGCTTATAATTTTATTAATTAAGCGGTTTTTCAAAATTTCTATAAACAGAAAGAGATTTAAGATTATGAAGAAGCTTTACAAAGATTGTAGAGTTTGCCGCGCGAGTTTATGGAAATTTGGCATTTAAAGAAGTTTAATTAAATATTAGATACTTTCAGAATCATAAACCTGGACCTTTTTCCAGAGGTGGGCGCAGTTCTCTATAAATTCCATGTGCGTGGGATGTACCTGGTAGGCATCGTGCTTTTCTTTGTTATCGAAATTCAGACTCAGGTGATAGCTATAGGTACTGTCCACCACGTCCCGCTGGCTGGGCATACATTTTCCGATATAACTGGTACGGATCAGGTCTATGCCAAACATACCTTTAATTCCCGCTGCCAGTTTTGCGCCATCTTCCTTATTTTCCGGATTTTTCAACCAAAAGTAAACATTGTGTACGAACATAATTTAATGTGGGTTTAAAGTGAAATAAAAATCAATATTATAAAAGAAATTCTAGATTTCCATTTTCAGAGTATTATCGGAAGGGGATAAACGGAAAATAGTCGCCTTTACGGAAAATTTTTTCCTGAGCGGGTAATTCAATAAAGCCATCGCAGGGCAACAAACTGGCAAAATCACCGGAACCTTGTCCGGGCATTGGAAATATTTTCAGCACGCCCTGATCATGCCGCATTTTACCCTGCACAAAATAGGTGAGGGGTGGTTCAAACCTGATTTCTTCCTGTAAAATGGCATACAGTTCCGGTGTTTGTGTAGCGCGCAGGCTTTTCAAAAGCCAGGGTTTAATGTATTTGAAAAAACACATAAAGGTAGAAACCGGATTGCCCGGCAGCGCGAACACAATTTTACCGGTTGGAGCGGCACCAAACCAAAAGGGCTTCCCAGGTTTTTGCTGCACCCGGTGAAAAAGTGTTTTTACACCACAAGCCTCCAGGGCTTCGGGAACAAAATCTTTTTTCCCTTTTGAAACCCCGCCACTCAGCACAAGTACATCAAAATCGGATAATACTTTTGCGATTCCCGCTTTCATAATATTTTGTTCATCAGCGAAATGAAAATGTTCGGGTTGCAGGCGCATACCGCGCAGCGCGGCATCCAATGCATATACATTTGACTTTCTGATTTGATAGGGGAGCGGAGTGGCCTCAATATCCACCAATTCATCTCCCGTGGTGATCAGGGCGATTTTTGGAAATCGACTTACCTTGACCATGTTTTTGCCCACTGATGCCAAAACGGCGATCTCAGGTGGGCCCAGCAGGGCACCTTTTTCCATAAGCAGTTCCCCATTTTTTCTGTCGATGCCCTGCCGGTGCACATTTTTACCTGGTTCAGGTTTTTCTGAAATTATGGCAATTCGATGTCCATTTTTTTCTTCAATGCGGATGTCCTCGTAAGGAATAACGGCATTGGTATGTTGGGGCAACATGGCACCGGTCATAACTTCAATACAATGTCGCGTATTATGAAGAGCCTGCCTGGCAGATCCTGCAGCCTGCATGCCTTCAATGGGCATGGGGGTATTACTTTTCCACTGATTCGCGTCAATAGCGATACCATCCATAGATACACGGTCGAAAGGAGGGAAATCACGATCGGCGCAGATGGTTTCCTGCAATACAGTTGCTACAGATTCGGTAATCGGAATGCTAATTATATCGGGTTTAAAAAGATTGTTGAGCACAATTTCTTTAGCTTTGCTTACGGGTATCATGGTTTTAAATATATTATAATGAGCAAGGAAGATAATAAAAAGAAAAACTTAGCCCAATCTCTCACCCATATAAATGAAAAGGGTGAGCCAGCTATGATAGATGTAGGAGCAAAAATAGCATCTAACCGGGTGGCTATAGCCCGCAGTACTGTGATTTTGGGCGACATTGTGCTGGCAGCATTGGGTGCTTCTGATGCGGGAGCAGAAATTCATACCAAAAAAGGCCCCGTATTTCAAACCGCCATAATCGCCGGCACCATGGCGGTTAAAAAAACCAGTGACCTCATTCCTTTTTGCCATCCTCTAGGGGTGGAGCGTTGTAAATTTCACATTGGTTTTAACGAAGTCAAGGAAGTGGTAATTGATTGTGAGGTGGCGGTTACCGGAAAAACCGGAGTGGAAATGGAAGCTTTGTTTGGGGTATCAGTCGCGGCACTTACCATTTATGATATGTGCAAAGCACTGTCGCATCATATTGTGATCAAGGAAACCAGGTTGCTGGAAAAAACAGGAGGCAAACAGGATTTCAAGGGGCAAGGCTAAATTTAAATGGTTAGCCCGTCATGAACCCTTAGTATTTTACCAAATGAATCCGGATGGATAACGGTATTTACACAAAGGCGGTTGAAATGATCGAACTGTGAGATATTGGCAAAAGAAGGTAATTCTTTCTTCCTGTTTTCAATTAATGTTCTGGCAAATTCAGGATCGGCTATTCCGGTTCGGGGGTCACGGGTGGGTACGGCACAACGGGCACATGGGTTGGTGCCAAAAAACCGGAGGTTTCCAATTCTGAAAGGGATTTTTTCACCGGGCTTACCAAAAAGATGGTCTTCCCAAAAGGGAACTTCGCGGTCTTCGAGTTCGATATTTGCCCGGAAACGCTGGCGTAAACTGCCTATCTCTAAATGTGGAAACCAAACCCGCAACCGCTTGAAAGTAGCTGTGGAAACGATAGTAGGACCGTTGCTTTCATCGTCATCGGGAAAGCCCAGTTCTGTATTCTTTTTAAGAAATACCGGTTCTTTAAAGTATTCGCTAAACCATGCTTCCAGTCGTGATTGGTCTGTTTCAAGGTTAAACCGCTCCGCATCCTGATCGGTTTGAATAAACACATTCTGGTTTTCCAAATCAAAAGTAGTTCTGATTTGATGAATAGCCGGATACTTTTTTCCATTCACGGTTCTGCCTGTTTTATTAAAAAGGGCATAGGTACGATCAAAGGTCAGGGCACCTCCCTGGGTTACCCGCACCTGTTCCAAAGATAGGCCATCTAAGGATTTTATAGGAAATACTGTAATTGTACCAACTCTTGGTGGGCTTTTTAGAATCGGTTCGTCCATAAAGAGTTATTTTGCTTTAATTGACAACAACAGGTCGTTCTTATTAATCATACTCAAATATAAAGCTTTTCCGCCTAACGTACAGCCACCCAATCAACCATTTGTTCCAGTTATCCTATTGGCGAGAATGTCTCGCCTTATCATGTCTCATAAGTTTTCCGGGATAGCTGTTTTATTATATGTTTTCCAGTAAACAGGCGCGGTTACCGCTGGTATTGGTGAGTATAATGGGCGTTTCCAGGTTGCCCAGTTCCTGCACCTGGGTATAACCGGTGAGTTTTCCGAAACCATTGGCTATAAAAATCGCTGCGGGCACCTTTTGCTGAAAAATATTGCCCTTAAAGGGCAGAATGGCCGTTACACCAGTTCTGATGCTATCGCCTTTTATTAATGTGGTATGGCCTACCAGTACGCCTTTCACATCGGTAATGCCATTGAAAGTGCCGGGCTGCGTAATTCCGGAGGGTACTCCCAGTTCTCTGAGATTTTTCTTTTGCGCAAGCGTTTTTTCCGGAAAAAAAACTAGACAAACTATCACTAAACATACAATATAGGTGAGTGTATTATAATGTGGTATACAGTTTTTCTTCGCTGGCATTTTGTTTTAGCTTTTTGGTAAGCATGGAGTAATCCAGAAAATATAACAGCCGGATTGAAATGCTGTTTTGCTGCGGACTGTTCAGTACCTGGTCTACATTTTTAAAATAATTTTCCCGAAGAAAATCTTCGTCACTGTTCACACTGTTTTTCCAAACCACACTGATTTCGCTGGCCGGCGCGAATGTATAGGTGTACACCATATCAATATTGAAGGCATTATAATTTCGGTCTGCATTCTCATTGTAATCGCTATCCAGTAAATCGCCTTCTTCCCCTAAAGTAAAATAATCTTTATAATCGGCTTCTGACCAGTAATGTCGCATTCGGAACGACAAATCCATTTTATTATTGAAGGTAAATTTGGTATTGAAAATATTATTTACCGTCTGTATATTTCTCAATCCAAAGGTAATTACCTCATCGGTTTTATCGGTAAATCCTACGTTATTCCGCGCGTTAGAAAAGTTAATACTTCCACTAAAGCTCAACCTGTTATTTACCCTAAACCGTGGGTTTAAGCCCAGGCTTATGTTTTCCCTGCTTCTGACATCATAATTTCTGTAAACGATATAACTACCCAGCGCCAGCCTGTTTCTGTTATCCGTATGGATATACATTCGCCATTGGTTGTACTTATCTCTCACGAAATAGCGGCCTGCCACCCTGGGCTCAAAGTAATCGTACATCTTAGTAGGCGAACTTTCCATACCCAGAAATAAATAGAAGAAATTTTTAAATGTGCCTTCTACTTCGGCCTCTATTTCTGTTCCGGTATAGGTACTGGGCTTGTATAACCTTCGATAGTTCAACCGAAGGTCTGAGGAAAAACTTAGCAATTTCCAAAAAGGCTGGTAAATATTATAGCCAATTCCACCTGAAGTTCTTACCTCATTATTGCCCCGAATGAACCCCAGGTCATTGGGGTCGTAGGTATCATTTTCCATATAATAGCTAAGGTATGAACGGAAATTTCCGGCAGTCTTAGCAAAACTGATGGAGGTCATATACCCAAATAGGTTATCTCCTTCTATCCCATATTGCTGGCTTACCGCACCTCTTGCGTTCAATGTATACTGATTTCGCAACAGTTGAAATTTGGCGGAACCGGCGGTTAGGTTCGCGTCATAATCTTCCCCTTTTCTGATTACACTGGTATTCACCAGGCTCACAAAAGAATTATTCTTTAAGTTCTGGTCTAACGCAAGTACATTATAATTGGAAAATGGGCTGGTCTGTAACTCATAGGTTTCGCCTGCTTCATCGCGGACAGTGGCATAGGTCGCGCTGGTAATGGCATTTAACACCCCAATACCCAAACCACCGCGGGTTCTCCCAGATATTTTGGTGGCATTAATCAGGCTACTTTCGGTAGGGTTGCTAATGATTTCGTCCTTTTCATTGATTAAATCATCCACATCGTTGTAATGCAGGGGTTTTCCGCCAATACGGCGTGAATAGAAATAACCTCCTTTATCAAAGAGTTCGGTGCCTTCTTTAAAAAACTGCCGGTTTTCATTGTACTGAACCTCGAAAGGAGAAAGATTCAAAACTTTGTTATCGGAAATTACCTGCCCGAAATCAGGAACCAGAATCATATCCAGCGTAAAGGCATCGTTGATGCCATATCGGAGATCCATTCCACCTTTTATCCTATTTCCTGCATAGGCAGGTGTTTCAGCATCACCAGAATACCGGTTGTAATAGGAAGAAATATAAGGTGAAACTGAAAGGCGAACCGGAGATTTGACGTTCAGAATGCCACTTAACCGGCCAAACTGATTGATGAAACCGTTTTTTTGCGGATTAATTTCGTTCCAGTAATCGCTTTCATTCTTACGCCGTATTTTCCTGTTAAAATTTAATCCCCAATACTGAATAGGGGTTTTTGGAAACCTGAGTGCAGAAAACGGGATTTCCATTTCTACGTACCAGTTGCGTTCATCTATGGTTACGGCACTCAGCCATCCGGCGTTCCAGCTTCTGTCGTCACCTACGGGTGTTCTCCTGGTATCAACCTGTACGCCTGCCGCGGAAACCGAAAATTCAAATGCATTCAGGTCGTCGTCGTAGGTATCGAAGTAAACCGTAAAAGCATCGGCATAGCCAAAATCATCACGACGGGTAAATTCCTTTAAAATACTGTCTTTGGACACATCGTATAAGGTAGCGCCTACATATACCGATACATTGTCGTATAAAATTTTTACTTCCGTTTTTTGAGAGGCTGGAGTACCGGGTTTGGGAGATCGTTGGATAAAATTGGTTGCGACACATTCAACCGCAGACCAGGCCTTTTCATCAAGAACACCATCTATTTTAGGTGGATCAGTAATCCGGAGGGCATACAATTCTTTATTGAAATAATTTTGAGCAATACACAGGACAGGCAAAAGTAATACAATGACAACCAGAAAGGTTAATCGGACTATTCTGAAATTCATTAATCAATTAAAATTTTAAGTTATATTGGGAATCACGATTCTGACAGAATATGCAATATAATCATATCTTTTTTTTGCGACTTTTTCTTTTCGGAATTTACTGTATAATCCAGGTAAGAATTGCCGGTTATAAGCGTATTTGTAAATCAATTACTTCAGGATGACTGCGATCGCGTTTAAACTTTAACAATAAATGTTTTCAATATTCATATAAGGTATAAAATCTTTAAAGATTTATTTTAATTTTTATCAAAAACCAATATTTTTTGTGAAAATTTAAATAATTCCCGCATTTAGGGTTCGATCCCCATTATTTCAGATACTGGTAAGTAAATAGTTTGATTCGTCATTTTTCAAAGAGATTTATCGTAGAATTTATTGGATATTAATAAAAAAAATATCTAATATTATAGAAAATCTTGCCGATAAAACCAGTTACGTTCTAATCCAAGTCTTAACTGGGTATAAAAAATGTGGAAGTCTGGAAAACTAGAATTTTCAGTTTTCCTTGTATAAAATCAATTAATTATCAAGCGGCTTCAGCTGGAAAGCGATAGTTGGTTCAACTGAAAATTGTTTCTTAATTTTGGATTAAAAAGTCATATAGATCAATCTAATCAACAAAAAATCAGTAACCTGGGTTACATTTTGAACAGGGATGTACACCAATGAATGGTATAAGTGAAAGAAGGTAAAGTGGAATTTAGTATCTGAAATAAAACTTACTTACAGTACTTAATATGCCAATTGGAAAAAAAAGAAAAAAAGCTGTCTTACCTACTCCGCAAAATAACCTGCAAAGGGCTGAGTTCCGTTTCAGTGATACTACCAAGCATCAGGCATTTTACAGGCAGTGGAATCGTTGTGCCTATTGTGGCGCGAATCTGATTTACAAAATGGATCATGCGCATCATGTAATTCCAGTTCAATCGGGAAAATTAAACGATCAGCATGATGTTTTTCTGAAATCGTTAGATAATTGTGTGATCCTTTGTGAAGACTGCCACCTGGAAATAGGGCATAGCGGAAATTTTACGAAAGGCCCGGTGGCAATGCCCGTTACTTTTCCCTATTCGCATGGACAGGAAAAAGAAGCCCATAAAACCTGGAGCCAGCAACTGAATGCCCAATGGAAAAGAAAATTTCCCAATTTACTTGCTATAGAAACGCCTTAAATAAGTTAATACAGCCGCTTTAAGAATATTTTATTTGTTGGGTTTACCTCATTTTCTGTCTGATTACCATAAGTTTAAATACTGCCTGTTCTGAATGTATATGAAAATACCTTAACTACATGATTGACCACCTCACTATTTCAGATTCCTCCAAGCAAAGTATTCAGATTGCCCAGTCGCTGGCAAAAGAATATCAGAATGCCAAATTTGCTCCACCACACCTGTTGCGGGCATTGCTTCACAAAGATATTGGTCTGATACCTTTTCTGGAATCATTAGATCAGGATGTTTATTACCTGCAGGAATGGGCGGAAGTGCGGATGGAAAGTTGCCCTAAAGGCGCGCATGTGCCGGAAGAACCCATTGGTGACGAAAAGGTAAGTAAGGTAATGGAGGAAGCTGATTTGCTCCGCATTAAATTGAATGAAGATGATATTACCCCGCTGTGTATGCTCACAGCACTTTGCAAGCCCAATGTGGCATTCACCGCCGATCAGCTCAAAACTTTTACCCTGAAGCAGGACGATATACTGAGTGCCATGTTGGCCGAAGCCGCTATTCAGGAAGCCATCGCACCAGCACAAAAAAAAAGCAGCGCAGGTCCGGCAGGCCCGAAAGGAAAAGCGTTATTCGATTATTGCATTGATAAAACCTCACTGGCCCGGGAGGGAAAAATTGATCCCATTATTGGACGCGATCGGGAAACCCGCATGATGATCGAGATATTGGGGCGCAGAACCAAACCCAATGTACTGATTGTAGGAGAACCCGGTGTGGGCAAAACCGCATTGGTAGAAGGTTTTGCCATCAGCATTGTTGAACAGAAAGTACCCGACCATCTTTCCAAAGCTTTGCTGTTCGCCTTAGACCTGGGGGCGTTGGTGGCTGGCGCTTCTTACAAAGGTGAGGTAGAAGACCGACTCAAAAAGATTTTGAACGACATCAAGGCTTTTGATAAAGCCATCCTGTTTATTGATGAATTGCATCTGATGCTGGATAGTTCCGGTCCGGTAGGATCAGGCGCTGCCAATCTGCTCAAACCTGAACTGGCCCGGGGAGAAATTACCGTTATTGGCGCTACCACCAACGACGAATACCGCAAATACATAGAAAAAGAAGAAGCTTTTAATCGAAGGTTTGAAGTACTTCGGGTAGAGGAACCGGATGTAACCACTGCCGACCGCATGATTAAAACCCTGATCCCACTGTATGAGAAGCACCATCATCTTACGGTGGGGGAAGGAACTTCCCTGGAAGCGGTGCAACTGGCTAAACGGTATATCAAAGACCGGCGCCTGCCAGATTCTGCCATCGATTTACTGGATCGTACCATGGCTGCCATTCGCATGGCCGACGAAACTTCCGAAAAAGAACTACATATTTTGCAGGAAAAACTCCAGGCATTAACCGGAGAAAATACCCTGGCAGACCTGCAATGGTTTCACCTGGAATTAAAAAACAAAATAAGCCCGATATTGCTCACCCAGTTAGAAGAACAGGAAGATGAACTGGATTTATCCACCACTGAACTCCTGTTTCCTTACCTGGAAAGCAAAATCAAATTGCTGTTGGGCTTCACCGATAAAAAGAAAGGATCGGTTGAAAAAACGGATGTGGCAGCGGTAGTCGCATACAAAACTGGCATCCCTTTGGGGAAAATTCAAACCAAAGAGCGTGAAAAGTTGCTAAATATGGAAGATCACCTGAAGCAGCGCGTAATTGGTCAGGATCATGCCATCAAGGTAATTGCCGATGCGGTGCTGGAATCCAGGTCCGGGTTAACCAAACCAGGACAGCCTATTGGTTCCTTTTTCTTTTTAGGCCCAACCGGGACTGGTAAAACTGAACTCGCCAAATCGTTGGCGGAATTTCTGTTCAACGATGAGTCTACTTTACTCCGGTTCGATATGTCTGAATTTAAGGAAGAGCATTCAGCTGCCGTATTATTGGGAGCACCAGCCGGTTATGTGGGTTACGAAGAAGGCGGCGTGCTGGTGAACAAGATCAGGGAAAAGCCCTATGCAGTGGTATTGTTTGATGAAATTGAAAAAGCGCATTCCTCCGTATTCGATATATTTCTGCAAATTATGGACGAAGGCAAACTGCACGACCGGCTTGGCAAAGAGGGCGACTTTTCTAATGCGGTGGTATTGTTTACTTCTAACATAGGTAGTAAATTTATAATCGATGAATTCGCGAATGGCAAGCTGCCCACTTCTCAGGAAATGATGGAGATCATGCGTGGACATTTTCGACCGGAATTTCTAGCCAGGGTTACCGAAATCGTGCCCTTCGCGCCCATTCAGGAAGAAAATGTGGTGAAGATTTTTGATATCCATTTAAAGAAATTGTTGGATATGCTGGATAAACAGGGCATTGAACTGAAGATTACCGATGAAGCCAAACACCAACTTGCTATTTCCGGCTATACGCCGGAATACGGAGCAAGACCCTTAACCGGGGTAATCAGGAATCAGTTACGACGCCCAATTTCAAGGTTAATTATTTCTGGAAATGTGAAAAAAGGAACTGTGATCGAATTGGAGCTGGATGAAAATGATAAAGTGGTGTGGAAATACTAATTCCAGACAAAGAAAGTGAAAAAATATATTAAAAAATTAACACATTCAGGTTATAAAATTCAAATTAGAATTGACCAAGCCATGTATGGGAATTTAATAAAAACGTCTAAATAAATCTAAACCTCCTATTATGAACGAAGTTGAAATTGGTGGACAACTAGTGCCCCAGCAATCATTTGAAGCGATTACCCAAATTTCTTCCAACCGTACTTTACTGGTGCAAAAACTTACCAACAAACCTACGAAACCGGAACCTATAACAGGACTGAAAACGGTAAGTGAAGTATTTGAGCATTTCAAACCGAATGTAAAAGTAGAATTTGAAAATGAAGACGGAGCGCCAGTCAATGAAGAATTGCATTTTAAGAATCTGGCCGACTTTAAAAAAGAAGGGATTATTGAACAAAGTGAATTCCTGAAAGGATTAAATGCCCAGCAGGAAAATTATTTTAATTTTATCAAACAACTTAAGTCCAACAAAATTTTAAAAACAGCCCTGCAAAATCCTGATTCTAAAAAGGCCTATCTGGCGGCATTGCAGGCCATGATCGCGGAGATCGACCAAGCCGGATAATACAATTACACATGCTATTTCTGTAAACCTTAAAATAAACCAAATTATGGCCGAAGAACAAGAGAAAGCGCCCTCCTTAGCAACCAAAGAAAAAGAAGCACCCAGCCAGCAAAATCCTAAGGAAATTCTTGAGAACAGTACCAACGAACTACTGGAATACGGTGGCTTCGAATTGCTGGAATCTTCTGTAGACGGAGCAAAGGTAATGAATCCTGAGAGCAAAGCCCGCAAGAATATTTTTCTGGGAGAAGCCGCTAAGAAAGGTGAGCGCGATAAACTGAAAAAACAGATGCGACTCTGGCATGAGCTATTGAGCAGTTCGGAAGATATCTCTGAAATGATAGAAAAAGCACAGCAAAAAGTAGAAAGTGCCGATCATTTGCTGAAAGAAAACCTTAAAAAAGCTCTGGAAGAAACCACGGAACTGGAACGTAATTACCGTTCAGTGGCTTTATTTTATAAAAATTCGGAGGTAGATAAAGTAAAAAACCTGACCATTTTCAATACGGATATTGAAAGGCTGAAAGACCTGGACAACACCGTGGTAGCCGATAAAATCGCCGAAGAACTGAAAGCCCGCCACGACCGGCTCGACCTGCGTGAAAACTATTCGCTATTGGTGATTCCAGGATACCTGGGTTCCAATAAAGTGGTAGAAAAATGGGCAAAAGTCGCGTATCAGAATAAAGTAATGTTAGTCACTGACTTTGCGCATCTGGAGGATCCGGATGGTGTAATGGAGGAATTTGACTCAGCCAACCTTACCGGTGGGGAAATTCACCGGTCCAATGTTTTGATGACCTGCAACTGGCTGGTGGGTAGAGAAAAATACGCGGAACTGGATGAGGAAGAGGAATTGTTTGTGCCACCGTCAACGGCTTTGGCCGGCAGAATTTACAGTACGCTGATCGCACAACCCACCGCAGGCAAAATGCATGGGGGCTTAAGTGAAGTAGACGGAGTGGCTTTTCCCTTGAAAAAAAGTGAAATTTCAGAATTGGAGAAAAGGGGGTTGGTTCCATTGGTAAAAGAATGGGAAAAAGTAATGGCTTTCTCTGCTAAAACACTTTATACAGGTAATGATATTGGTTTACAGACCTATTCCGTTGTTCGGGTCTTTGATTACATTGGGAAAGTGCTTATCGATTTTTTGAACCGGCAAGCCTTTGTAAACTGGACACCAAAAGTTCAGAAAGACCTAACCCGTGAAATCTCAAGATACCTGAAGAGTATTATGGGTAGTGACAAAATCATCCAGGATTATAACCTGATGCGATTAGAACAGGACCCTGAAACCAAACGCATTTACATTGACCTGCATATTACGCCATTTTTTCCCGCTAAAAACTTCCTTCTGAAACTAGGAGGTACTAAAGGAGATACGGCCGAAGAATGGCAGGCAGAATTCGCGGAGCAATAGTATCCGCTTTGCCAACAAGTATTGCATATTCAATTTCAACCGTTTCTTATGGCAACTTATGATTTATTCTTCAATGGGCAAATCCTCCTTTGGGAAACCTGGGGAAAAAGAAAGTATAAATCGAGTTCTGGGTTGCTGGAAACTGTCGATGGTCAGGAAAGTGGTAAAAGGGATGGAATTCTGGATTATCGGTACGCGAAATTCTCTAAAAAGAAAAATCATGGTCCTATTCCAGAAGGTATCTACACTTTTATTGTGAAAGATTCAAAGGGGTTTCCGTCCGCTTTATGGAAAAACTGTGATTTGGCCAGCGCAGGCAGGAGAACAGGAATTCAAACTATCCCCCGTGGGCTTGAGGCACGAAATAGAATAGGGAGTGAAGATATAGATTGTGAACGTTATTGGGTGAATTGGGGCAATAACAGAATTAAGATATTTCCTTCAAAAAAAACCAATACTTACGGAAGAGGTGGCTTTTATTTACATGACTCAGCAAAAGGTTATACGCATGGGTGCATTGAAGTAGATAAAAAGTTTTTTGACGATCTGCGATTATATATCCATTTGCCTAAAAGAAAAGAAAAACTAGTGTTACAAGTGGATTATAAAAATGGAAATACCCATACATACGGATTATAGGATAAGAAATATCCATAACTTTTATTATAACAAACTCAAATTTAATTAATTACCTTAAATCAAAAAAACCATGGCAGTAAGAGCTAGATTAACCTTAGACAAAATAAGCGATACCCGCGTTATCGATTTTTCCTACCATTTTAATCGCGATATCGATGCTTCTGGAAGACCTTCGGGTATAGTTCGGGGGGGCACCCTTCAAATGACCATTGAATCCACTAAAAGCGCTTTTTTACCTACCTGGATGGTATTAGGGCAAGGCAAGACCAAAGAAGGCCAAATTGAAATTATGGATGATACGGATGATGAAAAACCTATTAAAACTATAAAATTTAAGGATGCATTCATCGTGGAATACGGCGAGAACTTCAGTTGGCAGGGTGGTGAAAACATGATGGAGACCTTTGTGGTTTCGGCACGTGAAATTACCATAGAAGGTGATGGTGGACCTGCGGTGTATGAGAATGAATGGCCAATGTCTTGAGGATAATGTCAGCACTGCTTTACCTAAGCAGTGCTGTTTTTAAATTTAATTGGAAATCAAATCTTAATCCTTTTTTCCTTTACTTATTTATTTAAATTAAAAGAAAGCCTTATGAAAATTGTTCTTACTCAACCAGTAGGAAAGGTTGAAAAGGAAGATAAAAAAAGTAATTCTCCTTCGGAGGTTAAAATGATTAAACAAGCCATAATAAATTTAAAAATTGAACCAGAAATTGTATTAAATGAGGAAATTGATATTAAATTTATAAACGCTATTAAAAAATTTCAGAGATTATTTTTTAAAGGTAAAACAGATGGAAAAATTAACCCTAGAGGATCAACAATTTCAAAACTTAATTATTTGGCAATTGGAAAAACAATAGTAGTAGATATTGCTAGCCAAAATTTATATGCTATTTCAAACTTAGCACAGATTTATAAATTCAACTGTACTACTGGTGATTCGGACAACCCTACGCCGAAAGGAATTTTTAACATTATTCCTGGTAGGAAACACAAAGATTATACAAGCAAAACATACAAGGTTCCGATGGATTATGCTATGTTTTTTTATAAAGGTTGTGCTATACACAGGGCTAATTTAGTTTCTGTAACGAGTATTTTGAAAAATGCTGGTATAGATTACTTTGGATCCCATGGGTGTGTAAGATTAGGGGATTCTGATGCTAAAACTATGTTCACATGGACTCCTGAAAAAACACCCGTCATGATACTCTAAAATGTGGTTGATACAGTGCTGTTTACTTTTTAAGATTTGTTTTTTTGTCTTTAAAATTTTCTAATAAAAAATAAAATAAACTTGACACAACAAGTAAAAGTAAATATTACCATTGATGGAGAAACAATTTCTCCTTTTTCGGGAATAAGCATTTCTCAGGATGTGCACCAGCACCATACTTTTGAAATTGCGTTGCCAGCCGATGCTTTTAAAAATAGCGGTAAGGTAATATTGCAGCAATCGAAAAAGTTTATAGGCAAGGAATGTCATATACAGTTCGGTGCAGACATTTTTTTGAAAACTCAACCTGAAAATGAATTTCTTGGCCTGATAACCGAAATTGGCATGAGTCGGTTCGAAAATGGGGAGCGATCAATGCTACTCCGTGGAAGTAGTCCTACCATTCTTATGGATGGGAATCCGCAGTGTCGATCCTTTACCACGAAAGGTTTGAAGGATATTGCCAATGCTACCCTGGAAAAAGTACCACATACTTTGGAAACTAAAATAGAGCCCAATCATACTTCACCCATACCGTATGTAGTACAGTATAAGGAGAGTAATTTCAATTTTCTCCGAAGGATGGCTGCTCAATATGGTGAATGGTGCTTTTATGACGGTACCAAATTAGTATTTGGAAAACTTCCCCGTGATAAAAAATTAGATTTGCCTTTAGTGAAAGACCTGTTTGAACTCGATTTTTCTTTGAAGTTATTGCCAGTTAATTTTAAAGCCATTGGCTATGCTTATCAGGAAAACAAAATTTTTGAAAGTTCAGCATCTGCGGCTTCCATCAATAATTTAGATGAATTTGGTCAATTTTCACTAGACCAATCCTCAAAATTTTATTCTCAGGAACCTTCTGCTAACATTTATCACCCTATTGAACAACAAGAACAACTGGATACATTTGTGACAAGCCGCAAATCTGCCCTTGCGCATAATATGGTAGTAATGAGCGGAAGCAGCGATAATCCATACCTGAATATCGGTAGTATTATTAATATTACCGGAGAAAGTATGAATGAACAGGATTATGGTGAATTTATTATTGTTTCTATTTCCCACCATATTAATAATAATTACACTTACCAGAATAGCTTTACTGCCATTCCTGTTGAATTACAAGTTCCACCTCCTCCGGAAATCACCTTTCCTGTAGCTGAAATTCAATCAGCGAAAGTAATGGACAATAAGGATGAAAAAGGATGGGGACGAATCAGAGTTCAATTTCCCTGGCAGTTAGACGCGGAAATGAGTCCCTGGGTCAGAATGACCCATCATTACTCCGGAAAAGGAGATAAAGGAGAATTACATGGATTTTATTTTATCCCGGAAATAGGGACGGAGGTAATGGTAGGATTTGAAAATGATAATCCGGATCTCCCGGTTGTTTTTGGGAGTGTGTATCACGGCAAATCATCGCCTGAGGAATGGAAAGATGCTGACAATAAACGTAAGGTATTAAAAACCCGCAACGGCAATCAAATCCATTTTATTGATGAGGATGGCAAAGAAGAAATCCGGATATTGAACAAAAGTGATAGCGACGCCACCAATGAAATAAGCTTGAGTTTGGCAGAAGATGGAAAAATTACCATCAAAACCAAGGGAAAATTGGATATCTCAGCAAAATCCATCACTATCAATGCCGAAGAAACCATTTCCATGACTTCTGGTAAAGGTACCAATTTTCAGGCTCAAAAAACTACCATCAATGCTGACGCGAGTTTAAATATGACGAGCAAGGAAGTAACTGTTGACGGAACCAATACTACTGTGAAAGGTACCGGACAATTTACCATTGAGGGAGGTAAGTCTTCCATCACCGCAAAAATGTTGGATATTGATGGGGGATCGGTGGCATCGGTAAAGGCAGCTATGATCAAACTCAATTAATATGCGACCCTATTACCAGATCCCCTTTAACTTTGCAAGAATAATGTCGAAACAACGGCATCCGGTCTGTAACCTGGAAGATTCGGTGGAGCAACAGATACACCTGATTTTAAAAACACACTTTACCGAATACCGATACGACGGACAGTTTGGTTGTTATGTCTGGGATAAGGATTTTGATAATATTTTAAGTGTTTCTCGCTGGAAAGATGAGTTGGAAGACCTGGTTTTTAAATCACTATTAAATTATGAAAAAAGGTTAAAGCAGATAAAGGTATTGATCGAAGTTGATGAACCCGTTTTATTTGATCCGAAAACCAATAAACAGATTAATTACAAGAAAAGAATCATTATTAAAATTTCAGGAATCATCAAAATGATAAACCAACCTTTTAGTCATACAGAGTATATGTTTTTTAGCCCATTGTCTCTTGCCTGAAGCAATCTTAATACAACATCACCATGGCCAACCCTTTCAATGAAAACTCATTCAAACGAGAAAAAGTAAAGCAAAGGTTATTAAAAACCGCTGCGGAGTTGTGGGATTATCAGGAAACAGAAATGGAAGGCTTTGATCCGATGGTAGATTTATTATTTGGGGCCTGTGCGGTGCAGTTTGAAAAAACAGCCCGTGAATTACATTTATCAAAAACACGGGTACTGAAACGGTTGGCGAGTTTGTTATTGCCTGAAGCCCTAATTATGCCGACTCCTGCTCATGCCATTGTTCACGCACGGCCCGTTACCCCAATTCATTATTTAGAAGTAACCGATCAATTTGTTGCCGCCCAGGAAATTATCAATCAGGAAAACTTAAATAAACCAGAAATTAAGGAAGTTTATCTGTCTCCCGCCTTATCGATGCCCCTTGTTGATGGGGAGATACGGGTAATGGCTGCTGGAAAAAAAATTTTAGAAACTTCCTCTATTTTAAGAAAAGAAGAACTTGTGAGCAGTTCTTCAAAAAATACCTTAAATCCGGATACATTATGGTTAGGACTTACCCTTTCTCCGGGATCAGAAAAAGTGGGAGCGCTATCTTTTTACTTTGACTGGCGAAATAATCCAGAGGTAAAGAATTTGCGTGCCTTGCTGCCACTTTCCCAGTGGTTTTTAAGTGGAAGCCGTCTTTCTATTCAACCAGGTATTAATGCTGGCAGTGTAAATTTTACTGATCAAACCGCCCTGAATCTCAGCGATTTTCAGGATGTATCGAAAACCTTGGAAAGTGAGGTCTTGCATTTTTATCATTCTTCTTTTGTGACCCTACCCGATTTTTCAACCGCCATTCAGAACCGGGAGGTTTATCCAAAAGAATTTCTGGATGTTTTTTCGGCAGACGATCTTAAAAATTTAAAAGATCCATTGCTTTGGATTGAAATAAAATTTCCACAGATGATGGCCAAAGATGTACTTTCTAGTACCATTTGCAGCCTTAACTGCTTTCCCGCTTTGAACCGAAAGCGAGAAAAAAGTAACCGGCCATACCGGGTATCTAAACAACTGAATATTCTGCCCCTAAATACAACCGATTACCTTTTAACGATGCACAAGGTAACTTCGGATGAAGGAAAAATGTATCAAAATGTGCCCTTCAAAAATTATAAAGAATTACAGGTCGCGACTTATGCCGTACGAGAGGAAGGAGTGGGTAGGTTCGATCACCGGAACGCATCAGAATTTTCTGAAGCACTGTTGAACCTGGTTCGAGATGAAAATGCAGCCTTTGAAGCCATAGGGGGAAGCAGAATCGCCAAGGAACTAAAAGAAATACAGCAAAATTTGTTACGACTGGAAAAGATGGTTCAGACAAAAAGTTCCCACCAGGATGTAATGCATTATCTGATTTTGCATGCGGAAAAAATTGAAAATATCTGGGTAGAATACTGGTCTACCACAGGAAGTATTGCCAATCGATTGCCCGCTGGCACCAAATTGACAGATTTTAGTAATATAAATTACCGGACAAACAGCCTGAAACTGATTACCTCCACCATTGGAGGAAAAGATAAACCGGATGATCGGGAAAAGGTGAACGCTTTTCGAAGCGCTATTTTATCCAGGGGCAGGATTGTTACAGAGGAAGATATGAAAGCTGCCTGTTTTGTTAAACTGGGTAATAAAATTAAAGATGTAAAAATTACCAAGGGTATATCTGTGAGTTCTATACCCAAAGAAGGTTTACAAAAAACCATAGATATTATGTTAACACCAGCTAATTCTCAGCGTTTGAGCAAAGAGGATTGGCAGATTTTATGCCAGGAACTTCAGTCGTTTATTAAGCATCAGAGTCCGGTTTTGAATACCATCAGGGTAAGAGTATCAGCTTAAAGAAGGTTATATAATTTTAGAAATGAATTATTCGGAAATTCCATTTGACCTGAGATTGGAAGTATTGGCCTCCATTTTACTGGAAGCTGAAGAAATATCTCCTGACCAATTGTTGATTCATTCTGAGGGATTGTTTTTGAGAAATTATAAAACCGATATATTATCAGTTGAAGAAGGGTCAGGAGCACGTGGAAAAAATCAATTACATATTTCTGTTGCTCGTGAGGGGCTTTATGATTCCCTGCCGGAGGGGCTCTTTCATCAAACCATTGGCAAAGGTCCAAAAATTGACACGGAAGCTTCAGTTGAAGAAATAAAACGGCACCAAAAGGAAGAAAAAGAAGCCAGGAAATTTTTCATGCCGATAGAACAGGAATTTTTCAGGTTGCAGATTGAGGCTGAAATCCTTGAAAGAAAATTGCTTCTGGCCCAGTTCGATCGTAACCAATACGATTTATTTCTGGATCTTTGGCGAGTTCCAGGATATCTGACGGATGATCAAATTACCCAATTACTACACATCGTCCCCCTGTTACACAGAATTGTGGGCAATTTGGAGTTAACAGAGCTGTGCTTGTCGATCATTATGGGCACAAAAATTCAACTTCAAACCAAAATCATTCCTTTAAAACAAAACTTCGATATTCACTTACCTTCGCTGGGAGAAGCCAAATTGGGTCAGGACACAATATTGGGAAGTTTTGTGGAAGACTCCAGCCCGGATATTGAACTGATTGTAGGACCCATTGGAAAAAATGACCTGAAGAATTTTTTGACTGGTGGTCAGGACCTCGCCCTCTTGCAATACCTGGCGGCATATATGTTTCCAGTTCAGTCTGAATTCAAGATTGTATTAAACATGGAAAAAAAAGATCGTGATTTTTATCTTACCAGTCTGGATGAAGGAAATGGAATGTTGGGATATTCTACTTTTATTTAATTTGTACCAATCAAATGAATAATTCAACTTAAATAAGGTAAACGGTTGATTTAAAACAAAGAAGATTTTAAATTGCTATATGGAGCCACGAATTACCACCGCCCTCATATTGTTTGGATTATCCGTATTGACCGGAATTCTTTTTTTTTCTTTAAAGAAAAGCGTTAACGTTAAAAGGATAATTTTACATTTAGGTTTGGTGGTCGCGGTTTTTGGGTTACTGGGGTTGGTAGGTATGATGGGCATGGCGTTGCCTCAACGTAATTATCTGGCGCTGCAACTGATATTTTTATTTTTAGGGGGTATGCATATTTGGTTGCTGTATCATTGGCACAGTTGGAGCCAGAAAGAAAAGGTATTATCAGAAATGTTGTTTACCCTAACAGTTACTTTTCTGGGCGGAGCCGTTTTTTTACTGGTTTTTCAATTGCTTCATAGAAATGGATACGAGGGGCCACTGGCCGGGGCACTGCTTGCCTTTCCCATACCCTTTTTCGCCCATAAAGTCCTGATATTATTAGTAGCCATACCTTCTAAAATTTATAAAACCTGGCATTACACTGACCATCTTATCTTGCCTGATATTATGCCGGGAGAATCCATTAAAGTACGTTTTCGGATTAACAGAAGTATGTATGATTCCGATTATGCTAAGTTTACGATCAGGGCTCCCATGCTGATGGATTTTGGCTCCCTGTTTCATTCATTTCTGGCTGATTATAATGAAAAAAATCCACACCACATGATCCACCCTAATACCAGGGAGGCTCCGTTTTGCTGGTTTTTTTATGTAAAAAGAGGGTGGTGGAAAAAAAAGGTGATTGATCCGGATAAAACTGTGTATGCCAACAGATTAAGTGATGATATTACCATTGATGTAAAGCGAATATTTTTGGAAGATTTAAATTACTGATCAGAACATGATACCTGAAATAAAATATTTACCGGTGAATTGGGTAGATGGAATGAAAATTTCCAAAGACCACTTCCTGCAGAATGAGGCTGCTCATATTGACCAGATCCGGGATTTAACAAGTACCTGCCTCACTGATTTTAATTATGGAATTCTTCCAGCTGTACCGGGCGGACGCCATCCTTTGGAAATTAAGGTGCAAATGGAGAACAGCAGTGTGGTGAAAGTAAAATTGCTGGGTTGCCGTGCCATTACCCGAGGCGGTGGCCGCATTGAAATTACGGCAAATAACTATCAGTTCATGTCCAGCACGGGCAACCATTTGGAAGCCAATTACCCTTTGGACACCTCGGATAAAATTTTGCTGGATATCATCATTACTGTGAATCCATTTAACCGCATGCCGGTTGGAAACCCTGATCCTGAGGAAAGCCCCATGCGGTATCCATATACCATTCCTGAATACCGCCTGGAGATTGTACCTACTGAAAGTATAAATATCACCGACCTGGGGGCTGCACACTTAACAATCGGGCAAATACGGGTATTAGGCAGCGAAGTGAAATTATCAGAGCATTTTATTCCACCCTGCACCACTGTTAATAGTTATCCGCCCCTGGTGGATGTTTACTTCCAGTTTGGCAATATGTTAGGGCAAATGGGTGGTGATACCGTAAAAATCATTCAAAAAATTAAGGTAAAGAGCGACCACAGTCAGCTTACCGACAATATGCAGTACCTGGCAGATAAAATGGCTTTTTTCCTGGCGTCTTCTATGGATGAATACCGGATGGTAGTTCCTCAGCAACCTCCCATTTTTATGGTGATTTTTTTCGCTAAATTTGCCCGGATTATAAAAACATCTTTAGGCTGCATCAGCAACACCGGAAAAGAGGAGTTGTTGAAGTATTTTCTGGAGTGGTCGGAACTGAGGCCAGGTACCTTTGAAAATATATTGGATACGGTTATTGAACTGGAATACAACCACCGGGACATAAGCAATTCGCTGAAGATTTGCGCGAAGTTTATAGATACCCTGGCCGCTTTATTCAATAAGATTAGTCAACTGGATTACATTGGCAAGCAGAAAGAGATGCCCATACCAAAACCAGAGCCCAAAACCAAACCCGGTATTTTTATAGCGGAAGAGGATGAACCAACGCATACCAGAAGAAAAGGAGGTTTGTGGAATTTCTGATAAGCGTTTTTATTATTTTTTGTTTAAATTCCTGCCTGTTATTCCTCAACCAATAACCGAGTAAATGAAACCACTCAACAGGCAGGCCCGGAATTCAGCCATTGGCAAATTTATTTTTTTTCTATTTGTTTTCCTGATATTAGCAGGTATGGCGGTATTTTTAAATCTTGAGGTACCGGCTAGTTATTCCCCAAAACGCGTAGTTTTAAAAAAGGAACCCGAATGGATGCCTGCCTTTAAAGAAAAACTGGACGAAATTATCGCCAACCAGAAAAAGGTAAACCTTTTGTTTGTGGTGGATGCCACCCCGGGCATGGCCCCCTACGTATCAGCGACGAGCGAAGCCATCCTGAATAGCCCCGCCTGGTGGCAGGATACCACCCTGGAGGTAAGGTATTCTGCTAGTTATTACCGGGATGCTTTGGAAGGCAACTTTGTTTGGGATTATTCCGGCAGAAGATACGAATACGATGCCGTGGGCACCTGGCTTTCCCGGGTAATTGCCCAGGTCCGCGACGACCGTGATAAGCCCGAAGCCGTGTATTACGGATTACGCGAATCGTTGAAAACCGATTTCCTGGAAAAAGGACAAACCAATGTGGTGATCCTGATTGGCGATGCCGGCAACCATGCCCAGGATGAAAGAACCGACGTGCCACCCGATGAGATTGTACAATTGCTGGTGGACAAATCTGCCCACTTCTTCGCCATACAGGTCAACCATCCCACCGATGATCCCACCTATGACCAGTTCATTCCCCAGCTTCAGGATGAAATATTAACCCCCGTCATCACCCAGCGACAGAACCAGTTAAAAGAGTACCCACAATTAGCAGAAAACCTGCCCGCCATCAATTGGGAAACCGAAAGTGATGAAAGCGGGGAGCATCTGATCATCCACCAGGGCAATTCCGGTATCAACGACCTGCTGGCCCTGCCACCCAATGAAAAATTACCACCCGAACAACTACAGGTGCAGTTAGAAAAAATTATTAAGGAAGTGGATCAGGAAGTTCTTCAAAATATTGCTGTTTTAGAAGAACTTAAAACTTCGGATAGTTTGGATATATCTAAGGAGTTAGCAATTTCGGCAATTTATGCCTTAAATAATGGTGGGGTAGAAAAGTCACAAATAAACCATTTTTTAAATAAGCCAAGCAATAAATAGTAATTAGGCCTCCCTTCAAAAATACTCCTGAGTTTATCTGGACCCTATGTAACCCAAAACAATCTTGCTGGATTTGATAAAAGTGTTAGTGAGTCGTCTTTGAATAATTATATTTTTGGGTTAGAATAACAGTTGAAGGGCAGGGCGAGGCTTATGCACCCTTATTGTGGGCATAACTTCGCCTTGCTTCCTTACAGGAAGCCCCTTGCAGCTTTGCGCTACTTTTTACCTTAGGCGGCCTGTTTT
>JBGTIS010000078.1:0-1518 GCA_041745535.1 Cyclobacteriaceae bacterium
CGCTTATTATAAAATGAATGCCATGCACCTGCATCTTTCCGACGACCAGGGCTGGCGCATCGAGATCAAATCATGGCCCAACCTCACCACCCACGGGGGCAGTACCGAAGTGGGAGGCGGCGAAGGAGGTTTTTATACACAACAGGATTACGCTGGTATTGTGGCCTATGCCCAGGATCGTTATATCACAATCGTACCGGAAATTGATATGCCTGGCCATACCAATGCAGCGCTTGCCTCTTATCCCGAACTTAATTGCAATGGTAAAGCCACCGAATTGTATACCGGTACAGAAGTGGGTTTTAGTACTTTATGTACCAGTAAGGAAGTTACCTATAAATTTATCGATGATGTAATGGGTGAACTGGCAGCTTTAACGCCTGGTCCTTACCTCCACATCGGTGGCGATGAGTCGCATGTGACCCCCATGAAGGACTACATCCCATTTGTAAACCGGGTACAAAAAATTGTACAATCACATGGCAAGCAGGTAATGGGGTGGGATGAGATCGCGAATGCTGAACTTCTGGATAATGCGGTGGTACAATACTGGTCTGAGGCTGAGAACGCTCAGAAGGCAGTGGAACAGGGCGCCAAAGTGCTGATGTCGCCGGCTACCCGCGCCTATATGGACATGCAATACGATTCTACCACAAAACTTGGCTTACACTGGGCTGCCTATATAGAATTAGATTCGGCTTACCTCTGGGATCCGGCAAAGTTGGCAGCGGGCATCAGCAAAGAAAATATTATCGGCATTGAAGCTCCGCTCTGGACAGAGACTATTACCAACCTGGACGAGCTCGAGTACATGGTTTTTCCGCGATTGCCAGGCTATGCGGAAATTGGCTGGACGTCACCACAGGCAAGAAACTGGGATGAATACAAAGTAAGATTGGCCGCTCAAAAAGCTCGATTTGAAGCCATGGATATCAATTATTATCCATCTGAATTAATTCCCTGGAATCAGGATCAATCTGAAACAACAGAATAAACTGATTTATAATTTCTTACCATGATTAATTTAAATATGGCATTAACATTATGGATTAAAAAAACACCGCAATCCATACCCAGATCAAATGGAATCATCCTGTTTGTATGCTTTCTTTTTGCCTGTAATCTGGGCGCGGATTCCTTAAAACAGAAAACACCTGATAATCCACTTCGCTTGTGGTATGCCACTCCGGCCGAAGACTGGATGCTGGAGGCGTTGCCTTTCGGAAATGGGTATATGGGTGCTATGTATTTTGGTGATCCGGCAGAAGAGCAAATTCAGTTTACGGAAGAATCGCTCTGGGCCGGCGGGCCTGGTGCCAATCCCCTGTACAACTATGGCCTCCGGGAAAATGCCCATCAGTATCTTCCCAAAGTTCGGGCACTGCTCGCTGCGGGCAAGCTTGAGGAAGCACACCAACTGGCGAATAAAGAAATGACGGGGGTAATCCACAAAAAGCCGGATTCGGAGCAATCTTTCGGAGATTTTGGCTCGCAGCAAACCATGGGAGATTTATATGT
>JBGTIS010000079.1:0-3215 GCA_041745535.1 Cyclobacteriaceae bacterium
CATCAGGTAGCCGCTATTCAGGAAACCCTGCAAAGAAGTAACCTGGGAAAGCTTCAGCCTGGCGATTTGGTGAATCTGGAAAGATGTATGGCTGCCAATGGCCGCTTTGATGGTCATATTGTGCAGGGACATGTGGACCAGATCGGGATATGTACCAACATTTCGTCGCGGGACGGCAGTTGGCTATTTGATTTTAGTTATGATGAGCAATCAGGAAATTTTACGGTAGAAAAAGGGTCTGTCTGTGTGAATGGCATTAGTCTGACCTGTTTTAACAGTTCTGACTCCGGATTTAGTGTAGCCATCATTCCTTATACCTATGAACATACCAATCTGCGTTTGCTTACGGTTGGAAGTACCGTGAACCTGGAGTTTGACATATTTGGCAAGTACATGGCCCGGTTATTTGAGAAACACTATAAAAACAACCTTACTGCTTAGGCTCCAGGTATTCGGAAGTGACGGGGTTGCCAAAAATAGTTGTGGTAACCAAACAATAAATTTTAAAAATACACCAGGCGATCAACATCCCTACCAGCGCGCCCACAAAGATATCTGATGGATAATGTACACCCAGATAAATCCGGCTGTAAGCCACCAGACCCGACCACAAAAAAGCGATTCCAAACAAAGGACTCCATTTTCTTAATAGTAACCATATCGACATGGCCAGTGCGAATGTGGTAGAGGCATGCGCTGAAGCAAACCCGTATTTTCCGCCGCATCCTAAAATAAAATGAACCACTCCACTCAGGTCGGGTTCATAACAAGGTCGCAACCGGGCAAAATAAGGTTTCATAAAGCCAGAAGTAAGCAAATCTGCCGCTCCTACCGATGCCAAAAGTACCAGCACCATATAAAATCCATTCCAACGGTATCGTATTATTAAAACTATTATTAACACAAGGTAGAGCGGAAACCAGGTATATTTATAGGTAATCCAGGGCATGATGGCATCAAAAAAGCTATTATGAATACCATTTAAAAAAATAAAAAGTTGCCGATCGAGCTCCTCAAACTTTTCTAACATTGCGTAAAAGTATATTAAAATGAAGAAGATACGTAACGTCGTAAAGGGGCAAAGATACTACGAAGTTTAATTTCGCAACAATATATCCCGGTACAAATAGATAATACAGCCCAAAACGGTAGCCAGATAAACCACCGTTACCGGAATTCCAATCCTGACAAAGTCTTTAAAATTATATCCTCCCGGACCAAACACCATTAAATTGGTTTGATAACCAATCGGGGTTAAAAAAGCAGCGGAAGCCGAATAGGCGATCGCCAGATAAAAAGGCATGCCATCTACCTGCAAATTATTGCTGATGGCATAGGCTAATGGAAAAGCAATAGAAACCGCTCCCACATTGGTAATAAATGAAGTAAGCAGGGTTGTTAGTACCAGTAAGCTAGCTAAAATAGCGATATTGCCGTAGGAACTGGTCAAATCCATGATCCAACCTCCAATTAAATCACCAGCCCCTGTTTTAATCATAGCTTGTCCTAAAGCCAGTGAAAACACCAGAATCGCGATCAGGTTCAGGTCGTTTTCCTTTTTCACATCCGGCACCGTAATCATTTTCAGCCCGATCATGATGGCAAAAATGATGAGCAAAGAGGTAAACAAGGTGAAATACCCTAAAAGCAACATCAGAATAGCCACGGCCCCAATGCCAAGAAAAGAAATTATCTTTCTCCGCTCAGGTTTAACAATTTCCTTCAGTTTAGATACCACAAATACATCACGGTTGATGTCTACCTTTTCCTGAAAGTCGGGCCCCGCATACAGTAATAGCAAATCGCCCTGATAAAGCGTGATTTCTCCAATTTTGCCACTCAGGCGTTCTCCATTTCGATGAATGGCAACGATGGCCGCGTCGTAACGATTCCTGAAATTTGATTCTTTGGCTGTTTTTCCAGTCAAACTTGAATTATTACTTACCACCGCTTCTACCACATTAACCTGCGCAAGCCCATCGGTATTCGCTACATTGGGCAGCATCAGTCCCCGGTCTGAGTTTACCAGATCAACCACATCTTCGGTATTACCCGCAAATATCAGAATGTCATCTTTTCGCAGTTCTTCGGTAGGTTCAACGGGCGAAATCACCTGATCGTCTCTGATAATTTCTACCAGATACACGCCCCGTAAATTTCTTAAACCGGCATCAATTACGGTATTGTTAGTTAATGTTGAGTTATGTGCCAGTACGGTTTCAATTAAATATTCCCTGGCGTTTTTCTCAAAGCTTTCGAGTACATCGCGCCGTTCGGGTAATAAACGACCACTAATTACAATCAGCAGCAACACTCCTACAATAGTTACAATGGAACCAATAATAAAAAGATCTTTTCCATGAAAAGAAGAAATTTTGTAATCGGTTAAAAAACCATTCAACACCAGGGTAGTGGAGGTACCGATCACGGTAATCATGCCGCCCATAATGGTAGCGTAAGAAAGGGGAATGAGTAATTTAGAGGGGGCAATGTTATTATTTCTACCCCAATTGAAAACATAGGGCGTCATAATAGCGACAATCGGTGTATTGTTCACAATAGATGACAAAGCAGCTACCTGAAACATCATTCTGGCCATAAACGATTTATAGCCCATGGGTTGCCTGCTATTCTTTCTGCCTAGCCTGAAGAGTTTGTCAATAAAGTATTCAATGTTAAAATTTTTACGCAATCCGGCAGTAAGCTGAATCAGCAACAGCACACTGGCGATAGATTCATTGGCAAAACCGGAAAGAATTTCTTTGGGAGATAAGATGCCGGTAACCAAAAGCGTTAGCACGGCAAATAAAAACCCCAAAGAAGGACGAATGTATTCTCTGATTAAAACAAAAAATAAAACCGCGACCAGTATCAGTACGAAATAAGGCTGATAATCTTGTGGTATCATAAAAACATTAAAATTCTGGATTGGAAACTCAATAAATGCGCGAAAATATGCTTCACCTTTTATTGTGTACTTTAATTTTGTAAATTCATTCAAATCTAAATGCTTTTCACCTTACCAGAAGATTATTTTTCATAAATTCCTTTTTTTTAAATAAAAAGTGGCTTCTAACCATTTAGAAGTGTTTTCTAATTTTAAATTTTTAAGAATGGTATTGTTAAATCTACCGGCATTCGATTACAAAACAAAAAATGAGATGGGGCGCATGCTGATTTTTGATGTTATCAGAAAAAAGTATGTGGTGTTGTCG
>JBGTIS010000080.1:0-3953 GCA_041745535.1 Cyclobacteriaceae bacterium
CTGATGATGCCGGAAGTAATAGCGGCTATCAATGCTACTTCGCATGATTTTGCCAATATGCACGAAGTGCAGGACAAGGTGGGCGAGAAAATTGCCGAACTGCTGCACTGTGAAGCAGCGATGGTAACAGCCGGAGCTGCCTGTGCGCTTACCATTGGTACGGCAGCCGCCATTACCGGCATGGACGAGGAAAAGATGAAACAGCTGCCCAATCTGCCCGGACCGCAAAAAGAAGTGGTGATTCAGAAATCGCACCGCTATGTGTTCGACCAGGCTGTGCGTAGTGCCGGTATTAAGTTCGTGGAGGTCGAAGGACCGGAGGAAATGGACAAAGCCATTAATGAGAATACCGTAATGGCGCTGTTTTTCAATGGCGCGGTTTCCTGGTATGGCATTCCTGATAGCATTTCGCATGAACAATTTGTAGCCGTAGCCAAAAAGCATAATATTCCTGCCTTTATCGATGCGGCGGCCGATGTGCCTCCGGCAGAAAATCTGTTCAAATATCAGAAAATTGGTTTTGACCTGGTTACTTTTTCCGGGGGTAAAATGATCAGAGGACCGCAAAGTGCTGGTTTGCTGTTTGGTCGGAAAGATTTGATTGAAGCAGCCAAACTGAACTTCTCTCCCTACGAATGCCCGATTGGCCGGCCTATGAAAGTAAATAAGGAAGAGATATTCGGCATGTATGTCGCCCTGAAAACATACCTGGAAAAAGATCATGTAAAGGAATGGCAGGACTGGGTAGGCCGTACCGAACGCATTGCCACACTGGTAAAACTTGTACAAACAGTGAAAAGTGAGATGCATGTAGACGAAGGACCTGCCAATGCTTTTCCGGGTTTAAATATCAGCTGGGACCAAACCAAAGTAAAGATCAGTCCAAAAGAAGTGGCGGAAGCTTTGAGTTCCGGAAACCCAAGAATTGAAATAGGCACAGGCAAAGAAGGCCTGCGGGTTTCCGTGGTCACGCTGCGGCCCGATCAGGTGGATATGGTGGGACGGCGTATTAAGGAAGTACTGGAACAGGCAGTTGCTTAATTCTCCGATGAGCTTTTCTTACGGTAATTCTGTGCCTATAGTGATTATTAAGGGAAAATTAATATATTTATATTCGAACCTATAGTACCATTATGACCTCCCTTAAAACCCTGGAAACTCCCTCAGCGTTGCAATCGGCTGTCAAACCGGGCAGGCGACTGGCCGCGATTGATATTTTACGCGCCCTTACTATGGTGCTGATGATTTTTGTGAACGACCTCTGGTCGCTGGAAGCCATTCCGGCCTGGCTGGGGCATGTAACCTATGAGGAAGATGGCATGGGACTGGCCGATACCATTTTTCCGGCTTTTCTCTTTATTGTGGGCATGTCGCTGCCCTTTGCCATCAACAGTCGGCGGCATAAGGGTGACACCGACTGGCAACTGGTCATCCATGTGCTGGTACGGGCCGCGGCTTTGGTCATTATGGGTGTTTTTCTGGTAAACGGAGAAAACATCAATGAAGCGGCTACCGGCATGCCACGTCTTTTGTGGAATACGCTGTGCTGTGTTTCTTTTATTCTGATTTGGAATGCTTATCCTGTTACTGTAAAAAGCTGGGTAAGTTATGGAGCCAAAACCCTGGGCATACTGATGCTGTTAACGCTGGCCGTATTATATCGGGGCGGGGGAGGCGAAGGAGAGGAAATTAACTATTTCTCTACCTACTGGTGGGGCATCCTGGGGCTGATCGGATGGGCTTATCTGGCCTGTGCCCTGATTATGGTTTTTGCTAAAAACAGATTCTTGCCAATTGTAGTAGCTTGGTTGGTATTTGTGGCCCTCAGTATGCTGGCCAGTGCGAAAATGCTGCCCGAACTGTTTTCCATTATTCCCAGCCCCATAAGCCATGGCACATTAGCAGGACTTACCATGGGTGGAGTATTGACTTCTATGCTGTTCCTGCATTACAAAAAGCAGGAAGCCAATAAGAAAATGACACTGGTACTATTGCTGATTGCCGGTATATTAATTGCCCTTGGCATGTATACCCGGACTTTCTGGGGCATCTCCAAACTCAGAGAAACGCCAGCCTGGCTGTTTTACTGTAGCGCGTTCACCATACTGGCGTTTGTAATCATTTACTGGATGGCCGACCTGAAAGGCAAGGCAAACTGGTTTAACTTCATCAAACCTGCGGGCACCAATACCCTGTTGTGTTACCTGATTCCCTACTTTGCCTATGCTTTTATGCGGTTTGCGGGTATTCATTTGCCCGATTTCCTGTTAATCGGAGTAGTAGGATTAATAAAATCAATGCTGTTTGCCTTGTTGTGCGTGCTCATTACCGGCGGGTTGAGCCGAGTAGGCATCCGCCTGAAACTTTAAAAGTTTTCGAGGATAATAGGGGTAAGCAGGCTGTTTTGTTGTCTTACCATTAGGCGACGGCTTGCTGAACCGGCAATGGCCATAGATATGTTCCGGATTGATAAAACAGATAGCCATGGATTTTATTGGCAAATAATAAAGAGAATGCCTAAACTTACAGTCTGAACCAGTAATTAACCAAACGATTCAATAACACATGAAAACACAGAGAAGATCAATTATTAAAAAACTATTTACTTCTGTAGCAGGCATAGCCGGATTAACCGTGGCGGCAAAAGCAGGTTCAGAAGAAACTAAAAAAACCAGTGAAAAGCAGGTACTCGATGTGGTAACCGATCAGGATGTTCCTTTATTCTCTGGTGTGGTAAAGCACAATGGATTTGTGTTTGTGGCAGGAATCGGTGCCCATTTCGAAGGCGACATTACTGCCCATACCAAACATGTGCTCGATGAAATGGAAAAGAAACTGAAGGAAGTAGGTTCTTCTATGGACAAAGTGGTAAAAGTAAACGTATACCTGCACGACCTGAACGATTACAAAGCCATGAACGAAGCGTATAAAGGCCGGTTTGGCAATAAGCCTCCTGTACGGACCACCGTAGCCGTATTTGGTGGCGTTCCCGGCGATTCATTAGTAGAAATCGACTGCATCGCTGCTGAATAACCCTCTCTCCTTTTCCTTCTTCTCAGAGTCACTCGCAGAGGACTCTGAGAAATCACGGATGAAGAACCTTTTTAATTTTTACTCAGAGTCACTCGCAGAGGACTCTGAGTAACTTCAACTTTTCCCAATTCCTATTCTGTAATCGAGAAGCGAATGCGCACCATTTCAATATTAGAACAACTGACACCTTGTCCGCCCGTGCAGGTTTCGATTTCAACATAATCGGGCCCCACATAATTTTCCTCCGCTTTATACTGGTATACCACACCCCAATTGGTAGTGGAGTCCCGGATCAACATATTGAACGCGTCATGTTGCGGTGGTGTAACGATTTTCGCGCTTTCCTCATCACCCGAAACATTCAAATAGCGTCGGTAGATTTCCGTATTTTTTAAGGTGATGTGTATTTCCTTAATGTTGCTTGCTTCTTCATCGCTTTCACAATGCCAGGCCAGTAAGGCAACAAAAAGCAGTAGGGAGTTTAATAGAAGTCCTTTCATCATAAATACCAGTTAATTGGTAAAATGATGACACATTTTCAGTACCAATGGTTGCAGCACTCACTCATGGTAACGAACGTGCCACTACCTGACTACCAGAAATGCCCAGGTTCCACCTTCCTTCCTCCTCAGAGTCACTCACAGAGGACTCTGAGGAATGTTTACTTCACCGTCTTATAATGCGTAATATAGTTATTCTCTTTCCCCAACTCATAATACGCCGCACTGGAGTGCGGATAATCAGCGAAATCTTCAACCAATCTCCATTTTCCACTTACCGGATTCGCGTGAATATAGCGCATTTTCTGTTCAAGCATCGGTTCATTAAAACACAGCCTCGCGTCAAATGACAACCGAAATACCTGATGCTTCTTGGCCTTACTTCTTTCTTTTTCCTGAACCCCCGCGCTGAGTTCCTGC
>JBGTIS010000081.1:0-3502 GCA_041745535.1 Cyclobacteriaceae bacterium
AATACGATACTATCGAGGAATTTGTTTCCCGCGATTTTGTTGTTCATTCCTCAAAGCCCGCCGACGAAATCCACGGTCAGGAAGAAGCTAAACAGTTTTACATCCAATTGCGCAAAGCGTTTCCCGACATTCACTTTACCATTGAGCACCAGATTGCCGAAGAGGATAAGGTGGTGACACACTGGACGGCTCAGGGCACCCACAAAGGTGAGTTCAAGGGCATTCCTCCTACTGGCAGGCAGTTTAAGGTAACCGCCATTGATATTGACCGCATTGTCGACGGCAGGGTGGTGGAATGCTGGACCAATATGGATGAGTTGGGCCTGTTACAGCAACTCGGCGTAATCCCTGTGTAAAGCATTCAACCAGTAAAAATAAATAACCAGCATTGATAATTTTTTATTGTACACTTAATACAAGGAGGCCTCAATAATGGAACCTATAAAAACGTTGATCGTAGGTGGCGGACAAGCCGGGTTAGCGACAAGTTATTATCTTACCCTGCATGGGCACGAACATGTTGTATTAGAGCAGTCGGAGAAAGCCGCGACTGCCTGGCGTAATAAGTGCTGGGATTCATTTTCATTGGTAACACCAAACTGGGCATTTAGAATGCCTGGCGCGGAATACAATGGTGCTGACCGCGATGGTTTTATGCCTCGTGATAAAGTGGTGGAATTTTTTGAAGATTATATCAATGAATTTAAACTTCCTGTAAAATATAATACGCATGTAATAGCTATCGAGCCAGTGGATCATGGTTATCTTATTCAAACGAACGATCGTACTTTTAGGGCAGAGCATGTAGTAATAGCCACAGGCTTTTTTCAGCAACCGAAAATACCCGGGTTCGCGGAAAACATCACTTCCGATATCCATCAATTTCATAGTAGCATGTATCGCAATCCTGAATCAGTTCCTGAAGGTGCTGTGCTGGTTGTTGGCAGTGGGCAGTCAGGTAGCCAGATAGCCCAGGAACTTTATGGTATTGGAAGAAAAGTTTTTCTTTGCGTAGGCACGGCCGGCAGGGCACCCCGTCGTTATAGAGGTAAGGATATCATCGAGTGGTTAGAAAAGATTGGCTTCTTCAATTTAACGCCTGATCAGTTGCCTCCGGGTATGGGGAAATTTGATGGAATTCCGCATCTTTCCGGAACGAAAGGAGGACAGACCATTAATTTGCATCAATTTGCCCGCGATGGTGTAACCCTGCTGGGCCATTTACGCAGTGCGACGAATCATAAGGTATTAATGGCGCCAGACTTACACGAGAATCTTAAAATAGCAGATCAGTTCGAAGTTGATGCTACAAACATGATTGATGGCTATATTCAGGCGAGCGAGTTGGAAGCTCCTTCAGAAGATTTGTCACCACTTCAGGACGGTTTTAATCAACCCATTATTGAAGAACTTGATTTAAAGCAGGAAGGAATCAATACGATCATCTGGGCGAGGGGGTATACCTTCAATTACAGTATGGTGAAATTGCCCGTCTTCGATCAGGATGGTTTTCCTATTCAGTCGAGTGGTGTCACCCATTATCCGGGTTTGTATTTTGTTGGTTTACCGTGGATGCCCACGGAGCGATCTGGTTTCCTGATCGGTGTGGGCGAAGCGGCCCGGCATATCGCCTCCCGCATCGTGGAAGACGCATCATAGTGTATCCGATTTCGTGGTACACCCCCTTCATCCCTGGTCTGATGCCCAACTATAACGTTGCACACCCCCTTTATCCCTGGTCTGATGCCCAACTATAACGTTGCACACCCTCTTCATACCCTGTCTGATGCCCAACTATAACGTTGCACACCCTCTTCATCCCTTGTCTGATGCCCAACTATAACGTGATACCCCCCCTTCAAGGCAAATAAGAAGGGGCGAACAAGTAAGGTTGTTGAACAAAAGTAAAGGTTGGAGCGTATGTATGAAGATAAAAACTTTTTCGTTTCAAACGCTTCAGCGGTTAAACCTTTGCTGAATACCCCAGCCAATAGGTTCATTCGAATGAAATACCTGATTTTCGGCTTAATACTGACAGACCAAACCCGTGTATGGTTGATTAAATAAAAGTATCATTGTTATTGTTATCATTATTTAGGTATTTAGAATATCTAATTGCTGACATCAAGCATATGCCGATTAACCCTATGAAACTACTTATTATCCTGCTCGCCATTACCAATTTTCTCGCCCATACGGTCTGGGCAGTTATCACCCCTACCCGGCTTACCTGCGAATACCTGGAAAACCCTTCGGTAGTAGATGTGCGCCAACCCCGCCTTGCCTGGATTAATATGGCCGAAAAAGGAGAAAGAGGCCAAAAGCAAACCGCCTGGCAGATCCGGGTAGCCAGTTCCCGGGAAAAGCTGGATCAACCTGATTTGTGGGACAGCAAGAAAATACAATCCGATCAGGTTACCCGGGTGGCATACAGGGGCAAAACTTTATCCTCCCGACAGGACTGCTGGTGGCAGGTGCGGGTATGGGACAAAGCCGGTGAAGTATCGGCCTGGAGTGAACCCGCCTACTGGCGCATGGGATTGCTCAACGCTTCCGACTGGCAAGCCCAATGGATCGGTGCGCCCTGGCAAGACGAAGCGGCCTTACCCAAACCAGCGGGCGGTCCGCAGAACCGTACTAAAGTATTCCCCCCGCCCGCGCCCCTGCTCAGAAAACCTTTTACAGTGAACAAAGAAGTCGCCAAAGCGGTAGCCTTCGTTACCGGTCTGGGCTATTTTGAATTATATCTGAATGGTAATAAAGTGGGCAACGATGTGCTGGTTCCCAACCAAACCAACTACGGAAAACGACCCGGACTAGAGAACGCGCCGATTCCCCTACCCGATGATTTTCGGGAATACAAAGTGATGTACCTGGCCTATGATGTTACCGATCAGCTCAGGCAAGGCGACAATGTGATCGGCAGCATCCTGGGCAACGGCTTTTATAATGCCCCTAAATACTGGACTGCCTCTTATGGGTCGCCCCGGTTTCTGGGGCAGCTGCACCTTACCTTTACCGATGGCACCGAACAGGTAATTGTGAGCGATACCACCTGGAAAGCCTCTCAAAGTGCCATTCTGATGGACCTGGTGTTTGATGGGGAACATTATGATGCCCGTAAAGAGCAACCCGGCTGGAATACCCCGGGGTTTGACGATTCCGGTTGGGAACCGGTGGTAAACCGCAAAGCCCCCGAAGGCAAACTGGTAGCCCACACAGCCCAACCCGACCGGGTAACAAAACGCATCGCACCGGTGAGCATTGAAAAAAAACCTGATGGGAATTATCTGGTAGATTTTGGGGTGGAAATATCAGGATGGCTGCGACTGAATGCGGTAGAGGCACCCGCCGGACATAAGATAGACATCCAGTATATCAGCAACCAGTTTTCCGGAGATAATTCCTACATATTCAAAGGGGATGGACCGGAATCCTACGCGGCCCGGTTCAACTGGTTTGTGTTCAGCGCGGTGGAGATTACCAACTGGCCGGGTGAACT
>JBGTIS010000082.1:0-5133 GCA_041745535.1 Cyclobacteriaceae bacterium
GATTGGGTATTAGTGATAGATGATGCCTCCAGAAAATTCAAAGCTCCAGGAACAATTTACCAGGATAAATAATAATATTTTAACTGGTCAGTCATACCGAAATTTCCTATTTTTCCAGAATGAAAAAATTACTCCTCCTCCTCCTTTTAGTATCCCAGGTTTCCTTTAACCCAACCATTGCCCAATACAGCAAGCAGCCACAAAAACTTACGGTGGCCAAATCGCCGGAAGCCGTCGGCATGTCTGCGGAGCGGCTGCAACGCATAGACGACATGCTGGAAAGCTATGTGGATGAGCATGTTTTACCTGGTATGGTAGCTATTGTTGTCCGAAAAGGACAAATCGTGTATCACAAGGCCTTTGGTATGGCAGATGCGCAAAGCAACCGTGCTTTCAAAACCGATGATATTTTTCGCATCGCTTCCATGAGCAAGGCCATTACCGCTACCGCCGCCATGATGTTGTATGAGGAAGGAAAGTTTTCTTTAGATGATCCTGTTTCAAAATATATTCCTGAATTTAAAAACCCAGCCGTAATCAATACCTTTTCCTGGAAAGATACTTCGTATACCACCATACCGGCCCGGAGTGAGATTACCATCCGACAGTTAATGAGTCATACCTCTGGTATCAATTACGGGGTAATTTCCAATGAAGAGCGGTTCAGTGCCATTAATGCCAAGGCCGGTATCATCGATTTGTATACTACCCAACCCGTGAAGCTTGCTGATAACATTAAAAAGCTGGCTCAATTACCTTTGCAGCATCAACCCGGAGAAAAATGGACCTATGGATTAAATTCTGATGTATTAGGATACCTGATTGAAATTTGGTCCGGCATGCCCTTCGACCAGTTTCTGAAAACACGGCTGTTCGATCCATTGGGCATGAACGATACATTCTTTTATTTGCCGGAAAATAAAAGCGATCGGATTGTGCCCGTTCAAACTCCTGAGGAAGACCAGTGGGAACCCTATCCGGTTACTTTTTATGACCCTGCCTATCCGGTAAAGGGTGCTAAAACATTTTTTTCCGGTGGTGCCGGCCTTTCCAGTACAGCAAAGGATTACGCCACTTTTTTACAGATGCTGCTCAACAAGGGCACTTTCAACGGCAGGCGGTTCCTCAGCAGACCTACCGTTGATTTGTTAACCCAGTCGGATCAAACCGGAACTCTGTATGGTGAAGGAGATAACTATTTCAGTCTGGCATTTAGTGTCGTCACACCTCAAGGCCACGATAAAGGTTTGGGCAGTGCGGGCAAATACAGCTGGGGCGGTTATTTTAATACCAATTACTTTGTGGACCCCAAAGAAGAAATTGTAGCTGTATTGATGAAACAAACGCAGGGAACAACTGGTGACAATTCATCTTCTATATTTCCACAAATGATTTATCAGGCTATTGATGACTGACCAATCAGAATAGCCTAATCCATGGTGGTATTATCCTGGCGGGCTTCTCTTACATGCAAACTATCGGAATGCCATAAGGCGGACCAGCCACCCCCAAACTGGTGTTCGGTTTTCCCTTTTACGAGTGAAAATCCAATAACCAGCAATCCTACTGCCATGTCGTTTATAATGGCGATGTTATTTTCATAACCCAGAATCCAGGGCGCGACCAGCAACCAGGCGCCCAGAGGAATATTCCATTTTCGCATGCTATGGGTACATTCCCACAGAGCTGTGATGGCAAAGGTAGCCATTACCGGTCCTAGAATATGGTCATTATTAGCAGTTATTTTACTAAAAGAAAAAACACCGGGAGCGGCCATCAGCCAGAGCCCTAAAAGAATATTGATAACTTGTGCCCACATATTATTTTACTATTTCACGTACACTTTTATATCCCCAGAAAGCTTTCCAGAGTGAAACATCAGCGTTTTTCACTCTTTTCATATATTGTAAACTGGCCAGCATTTCGTCCATGGCCGGGCCAATCATTACAACAGAAATTACTGCTGAAGCCAGGCACAACGTACACCAGGCATCAAATAATACCGGTTGCAGTACCACCAGCAACAAACTCACAAATCCCAGTGGCCCTACCGCCAGTCCGAATACAATTACAATCCAGGGCATGGAACGCCACCGTCGGGTTCCGCCAATAACGCCCGTACCAGCATCCAGCAGATAGCCAAAGGCACCCAGGGCAGCATCGGGAATGGGTAATATTTTTGACACACTGGAATTAAGAATGGTGACACTACCCTTGCCAAAAAATGGTTCCCAGACATTGGGGAAAATTCGCCACTGGTACAGCGCCAGATACAGGGCAATAAAAAAACCGATAATGGCTAATATAATAATGGGAATTCGTTGTGACCAGGAGGCCGGGTTATAATCCCAGCCCGGTGGTATGTTTTTTTCTTTCGTGGTTTCAGACATTCTAGTATCAGGTAGTTAAGATTAAACTGTATTCCGGTTTAGTGTAATCAGAAAGTATATGTTTTTATTCTTCTTCCAGCCCATTTTTTTCATACCAGGCTTCCGGATCGCGCTTCAGGTCTTGAATCATCATCGGAAGGGTCGATTTTAAGGTATGTTGGGGTTTCCATCCAAGCAATTGTTTCGCCCTGGAAATATCCAGTTCGTAATGGTCGTCAGCCCGGTCAATCATCCAGGGTTTGATGAATGGATCGCTGACCAGGTCCTGCACCCAGGCACCAAATTTGGCCAGTGGCTTGGGAATTTCAAAAGTCTGCCATTCTTTGCCGTGCACCAGTTCTCCTATTTCTTCCTGTAATTCCTCATACGAATAGGTATGAGGCTCGCTTATATTCATCACGATTTCCTCAGGAAGATCTTTTCTTTTGTCCACCGTTTTTACCAGGGCATCCACCACATCGTCCAGATGGATGAACACATTGCCATGCAATAAATCGCCGGAATAAAAATAGCTGGTGAGTTTCTTCTCATAAATACGCTGAATCTGATGAGTAATGGGAATGGAATGCCCTTCGACATTATAAGCACCCGCCAGCCGCAGAATTACAGCCGGAATACGGCCCCGTTTTTCGTGAATTACTTTCTCCGTTTTCACCTTGGATTCGGGATATTTCCATGAAGGATCCAGTGGCCAGTCTTCATCCATTTTATGGCCGGGTGTGGTAGGTTTATACACCAGATTGGTACTTGAAAAAATAAATTGGTCTACCTGAAATTGCTGAAGGGCATGCAATAGTTTTTCCGTGCCCTGTACGGTGACCTTATCATACAAAGGGCTGGGTTCACCGGCAAAATCATAATAAGCCGCCAGATGAATAACCGATGCAATTTTGTCGCCATAGGCATATCGTACCCGTTCCAGGCCCGCTTCAATGCTTTTTTCGGACGTGATATCAAAATTAATGTTCTCAGCTTTGGAATTGGGATTCGGGTTGCCAACCTTATCTAGTCCGACACACTGGAAGCGATCGGAAAGCTGGCTGATCACCTTATCGCCAATCAGACCACTACCTCCGGTTACCAATATTACTTCCTTTTTACTTGTAGTTCGCGCATTCATATTTTCCATAAAAAGTTGACGTTTTCTAGTTTAAAATTCAGGTTTTTGTTTGAAAAGAGAGGATCAATAATCCATGACAGCTAAAAAAATTTCAGCACCTTAAAAGTATACTCTTAACTAAATTCAAAAAATATTGTTTATCCGGTTTTCTCTTTAGCCAAAATCAGGTACGGTTTTCTCAAAAAATAATATAAATTCGCTCCTAATTCATTTCGTTTTGAATATTCTGTAATTTTATGGCGTGAATAACTACCTGCTCTTTATTGATACCGAAACTTCGGGGCTACCCCATGACCTGAATACTCCGGTTGCTCAGCAATCGGACCAGCCGCATATTGTACAGATCGCCTGGCTGATTTACGCACGCGATGGAAAATTGATTAAAGAGGAAAACTTCTACATCAGCGATAACGATTTTACCATTTCCCCGGCATCGCGGAAAATTCATGGTCTTACCCGCAAATTTCTGAAAGAAAATGGTACCAAAAGAAAAGAAGTAATGACCCGCCTTTATCGTGATTTGCAGGAATTTCAACCACTCATTGTCGGGTATTTTATGGCCCTTGATCGGTATATGCTGGAGGTTGGTTTTTACCGGTCCGGAATCGAAAACCCGCTTTCCCGCTTTCCTACTTTTTGCACCATGCAAGCCACTTCCAATTACATTCGGCTGCCCTATCGCCGCTATTTAAGTCTGGATGAACTGTACAGGCGATTGTTTGGAAAAACACTTAAAAATCAGCACAATGCCCTGACAGATGCCAAAGCTACTTCCGAGTGCTTTTTTTCTATGGTAAGCAACGGAGCTATCACTGAGGAAACCATTCACAGGCAACAGGTTCCTGAGGTAGAAGTGGAACTCCCGGAATTTAAATGGGAGTGGAGCTTTCTTTTTTTAGGTATATTTGTGCTGGTTGCCATTTTATTCGAGTTCCTATGAACGATAAGCTCGCTTTTTTGAAAACGGTAAAGCCGTTTCATGTGCTTTCTGAGGAGGTACTTGTGGAAGTGTGTGAGCTGTTACAAGAGGTAAAATACGATAAGGAACTGGTAATCTACCATCAGGAAATTACTAAACTGAAAGGAATAGACATTATTGTGGAAGGTGCTTATCAGGCCTTTTTCTACGATAGTGAGCAGAATAAACGGTTAATTGAAGAATATACACCTGGTTTTTGCTATGGTGGTATTTCGGTATTGCTGAATAAAAAGCAATCGATCCGGACGGTAATTGCCCGCAAGGATACAGTTGTATATTTCCTGCCCAAAAATCATTTCAAAGGTTTGTGCCAGGCTTTCGATGAATTTTTTCATTTCTTTACGGCTGAGTTTGGCCGGAAAATGCTCAACGATGAGTATGCCCATTTTGTTCGACCCGCTTACAATTTTGAGGAAAATTACATTGCCTCCGATCAGTTCTTCTCCAAAAAAATTGAGACCATTGCCTACCGGAATATTATAACCTGCCCGGAGAACACACCAATTTTTGAAACGGCCCGCAGCATGGCCCGGCAGAAAATTGGTTGTCTGTTTGTTACCGACACCGCCAACCAGATTATTGGCTACATCACCGACATTACCCTGCGCGATAATGTAGTTGCCCGGCAGCAGGATGTGCGGCAA